>NZ_QNQN01000055.1:0-90242 GCF_004103285.1 Pseudoalteromonas sp. A757 | reverse complement strand
ACCCACCGAGCTGTTGGGCTCCCCAAACAAAGAGAGTAAAACATCCTAGTTCGTAGCGAGCCAGGGCCTTATTAAAGATCGCGAGGTGAACTCGCTCCTACCACCGCATCAGTACTGAGCTGCATGGTCGGAGGTGGTTTACCCGCCGAGCTATTAGGCTTCCCAAACAAAAAGAATAAAACATCCTTCTTCGTAGCGAGCTAGGGCCTTATTAAAGAGCGCGAGGTGAACTCGCTCCTACCACCACATCAGCACTGAGCAGCGTGGTCGGAGGTGGTTTATCCGTCGAGCATTTAAAAGCATATTGTATCAGGTTAAGTCAGATTGATGTTGGGCGGCTTAGTTTATGTGGATGAGAGTTACGAATGTAGAATATTTTATTGAATAAAACAGGATAGTATTTAATTTAATGTTCTTGCTTTTAAGAGCTCATTACTATGTAAAGGTTTGTAGGTGTTGATGAGTGAGTGTTTTTTAATGATGCGGATATTCGCTCACTTTTTTAGTAGTTATTGAAACTTATTTATTTGGTGTAACTTTAAATAAATTGTTAATTTAATTTTGATTAGTTGATTTTTCAATTTGCTTATTTTCTTGGCTGTTAGAGTCGTTAGTTTTTAAAGTTAAAAAATAAAAAGAATACAGCTTTAACATCTTTGTGATTTTTAAAATGCTTTTTTCTCTTAAGTTTCCAATATTTGATTTTAAATTCAATTTAACTGCATAGTTATTTTTTGTATAATGGGGGAAAATTATCTTGATTTTTCTATTGTAAAAAAATAGTTTATTGATTGAGTTATAAATAATAATACTTATAAATGAAGGTATAAAGTAAGAGATGAAAAGAAGTAATCCAGTAATAAAGAGAACACCGGTGTTTTTTGCTGTCAGCTGCGCGCTTGCATCTATCTCGACAAGTGTACTTGCGGAGCAAGGCACTAACGTCGACGAAGTTGAGAAAATTCAGGTTACCGGGTCTCGTATACTGAGAGAAGGTGCGATAGCTCCTGCTCCGGTAACGGTAATTAGCGGTGAATCTTTACTATCGAGCGGTGTAACGAATATTGGTGAAGCGTTAAATGATTTGCCTGCACTTGCAAACACATACTCTCTAGCGAACGGCGGAAGACATATCGGTACTGCTGGATTGAGCATGCTAGATTTGCGTGGTATGGGTACTGCTAGAACCTTGGTACTTGTTGATGGTAAGCGTCACGTAGCAAGCAATCCTGGCTCTTCTGCAGTTGATGTAAACAATATTCCATCAAACTGGATTGAGCGTGTAGAAATCATTACTGGTGGCGCGTCTGCTGTATATGGTGCAGATGCTGTAACAGGTGTTGTTAACTTTATCTTGAAAAAAGACATTCAAGGGTTCGATCTAAGCGTATCGAAAGGTAGTGCTGAAGAAGGCCCTTATGAAAACGAAAAGTTCAGCCTGTCTTACGGTGTAGACTTTGATGGTGGTAAAGGTAATGTTGGTATCTCTGTTTCCCATGTGAAGCAAGATGGTATGACAGCTAAAGATAGGGCACAAACTCGCGCGCCTATCACTAGTGTGTCAAACCCAGCAGATAAAGATTATATAGACGAAAACGATAACTATGTTCACGATGGTGTACCTGATAGGCTCACTATTCCTAATGGCGGTTGGTTTGACGATGCTAAAGAAGGTAACTTCTATTTAGTAGAAAATGACCAAGATGTTTGGTATATCTTTAACCCAGATGGCAGTGTCAGACCTCAAAAACTTGGTACAACTTACAGCGATTACGGGAAGTGCTCTGGTGACTGTGACATTCTTGATTTAACTCGTTATACAGAACTACAACCCACTTTTGAAAATACCAATGTAAATATCAAAGCCAACTACGATATTACGACTGATATTAACGCATATGCTTCAGCTAAATATGTTAAATCAGAAGCTGATTCCATTGGTCAACCATCGTTTTTTGAGTATGGAAATAGTCGTGGAACAGGGGCGTTCATTATCAAACGCGATAATGCTTATATCCATGAATCACTTGCTCAATTGATGGATAGTAAAGGTGTGGAACAATTTGCAATGCACCGCTTTATGGAAGATGCAGGGCGTCGATATGAGTTTAATGAGCGTGAAACAACCCGATTTGTAGTTGGTGCAACGGGCGTGGTAGCAGAAGATTGGGACTTCGATGTTTCGGCTGTATATGGTAAAACAGAGACAACTCAGACTAATGCTGGTAATACGATTAAAGCACGTGTTAAACAGTCTGCAGATGCAATTAAGTTAGCAAACGGTGACATTGTCTGTCGTGATGTGGAAGCTCGTGCCGCAGGATGTGTGCCGACGAGCCTCTTTGGTTATGGTGCCGTGAGCGACGAGGCTGCCGCTTGGTTCAATACCACAAGTATTAGTGAATCCACCATCAAGCAAACAGTGTTCAACGCTAACATCAGTAATAGCGCCATCTATGAACTACCTGCTGGCTATGTTGGGGTATCTTTTGGTGTTGAATATCGTAAAGAAGAAAGCGATTCTTTACCTGACGCCTTCGCGGCAACAGGTGCAACATTCTTGACTGCAATCCAAGAGGAGCATGGAGACTTTACGGTAAGAGAAGCATTTACAGAGATTTCGATTCCATTACTATCTGATGTATTGCTAGCTCAGGACTTATCATTTGATTTGGCCGCACGTTTTGCCGACTACTCAACGATTGGTGATACTTTAAGCTGGAAAGCAGGTATCAACTGGACTGTGACAGATGAGTTGCGTATCCGTGCTACGAAGTCTCGGGCTATGCGAGCGCCAAATATTTCAGAACTTTATGGCCCAGTCAGTGAAACGTTCTTTAGTAGCATTACGGATCCTTGTCAAAAGGGAGAAGTACAGGATGCAAACCGTAGAGCAAACTGTGATGCGCTAGGGATCCCTGTAGATTTTGATGCTATAGCGACAGTTTCTTCTATTCCAGGATTATCTGGTGGTAACCCTGAATTAAAAGAAGAAGAGTCAGATAGTGTTACTTATGGTGTAGTGTACACTCCAGAGGCGATAGAAGGTTTCACCGTAACACTAGATTACTGGAAAATAGAAATTGACGACGCAATCGATGCGGTAGCTGGACAAGATATTCTAGACAAGTGTGTTGATTCACTTACAGGTATAGATAACCAATTCTGTGCTTTGATCACCCGCGATGCTGAAGGTGAGCTAAGAAATATTCGCTCAATTACACAAAACGTAGCAAAGCAAAGTGCTGAAGGTGTTGATTTCGAATTTGGTTACGACTTTGATCTACTTGAAGGGCGTATGACAACTAGCTTGATCGGTACTTACCTAATTAGTAGAAAAGAGTATCCATTCCAAGTTGACCCGACTGACTTTATTCAAAATGCTGGCACTGAGGGTGAAGCTGAGTGGCAGGCAATGCTTTCTCTTGGTTACAAAGTAGGTAATTGGCAGTTCGGTTCAAAGACTCGCTACTTAGATGAAGTAAGTCGATATACCGAGCAAGAATTAAAGCTCAATCCAGATCCAAATAGTTTGATGGGCTATGGTACCTATTTCATCACAGATATTCGTGGTGGTTACAGTTTCGAGAATGGCATTACGCTTGAATTAGGTGTCGACAACGTATTTGACAGAGACTTGCCTGGTTACACCACAGGAACTGGTGTTGGAACTGCGAGTTACGATAACATTGGTCGCATGTACTACGGTGCAATCACTTATCAATTCTAATTTGAATGCCATTAAGGCTTAAATATATAGTGTGAACATAAAAGGGTATACATCGGTATGCCCTTTTCTACATTAAGCTATGTATGGTCAGTGGATCAGTTGAGATACTGGCAATCGTAGTGATCTTGAAAGATGCTATTTCTTCAGGTATTGCCCCGGCGGTTTGCCAAAGACTTTTTTAAATGCATTGCTAAATGCAGCGGTAGACTCAAAACCCAAATATTCAGCTGCTTGTTGCTGAGAATATCCATCTTTCAACAGCTCAATCGCTTTGATAGCTCTTAATTTTTGGCGCCAATCACTGAACCCCATCATAAAGCATTTATGAAATAGGCGATTGAGTGTCCGGGTTGATGCGCCGACCTGTTCACTCCATGTTTCTAAACTTATTTTGCATCCTGGGTTATTGTGCAACTCCGTCACAATGGGCAAAATTCTTGCGTCTTGAGCACTTGGAATAAAAAAATGACAACTTGTAGCCGATGTTAGCCTATCAATAAAGACCGTAATAAATCGCTCTGTTTTTTCATCTAAATGGTACTCTTCCTGCCAAGTACAGATCTCCAGTATAAATTGCTTCAGGAGTTCATCTACCGCGATTAGCTTCGCTTTATTCCCTAGCAACTCAGTATATTTATTGTCGATATAGACACTACGAAAATCTCCACCGTAGCGACAATACGTTTCATGTGGAAGGCCTGGGGGGAGCCACAAAGCTTGGTCGGGAGGGATCACGAAAGTGCCTTCAGGAGTCACAATTGTGATGACTCCATTACTTGTATATGCAAGCTGCCCCCATTCATGTTGGTGCCGCTGAACATGCTCCCACTCTGCTTTTTTTACCGCTCTTGGCAGGATTGGTCGGCCAAGCGTTGGCTTTAAGAAGCGTTTATATTTGGGCTGAATACGCCAAGGAGAAGTTGTCTGCTTTGATAAAGAACTTGGCATAATTATGTATATCAGAAATCAACGTATGGCCATATTATAGCCATAACTTTTTAATAGTTGTGCTTTATGTGGAGATAATCATGAAGAATGCTTCTCAAGGATGGCAAAGTCCTTTTAATTTCTTAGTGCTCGCTACTGTAGTTATGGCCGTCACGTTTGCAGGTTGGATGGCCATGCTCAATAACTTTGCGATTGAAGCCGCAAACTTCAACGGCGCTAATATGGGAATGTTGCAATCCCTGCGTGAGATCCCCGGATTTTTAGCGTTTACAGCGGTATTTGTTTTATTGGTGTTAAAGGAGCAGACCTTCGCACTGATCAGTTTATGTTTGTTATCGCTTGGTGTCGCCATTACGGGCTTGTTGCCTACTATTTATGGTTTGTATGCAACCACAGTGTTAATGTCGATAGGTTTTCACTATTTTGAGACGTTGAACCAATCACTCAGCTTACAATGGTTTAATAAAGATGAAGCACCTGCCAAACTGGGTATCTTGCTCTCTATTAAATCCATTGCTTCTTTAATCACCTATGCGTTGATATGGTTGGGTTTTAGCTACTTCTCTGCAGATTATCAGTGGATGTATCTGCTTATTGGAGGGGTTGGCTTTATCATTGCGCTATTTATGTTTATCGGCTTTCCAACCTTTGAAATGCATACTACGCAACATAAAAAGCTTATTTTGAGAAAAGAGTACAGCCTATATTACGCCTTGATTTTCTTCTCAGGCGCGAGAAGACAAATATTTATGGTGTTTGCGGGTTTCTTAATGGTAGAAAAGTTTGGTTTTGATGTTGCACAGATCACCGCGCTTTACATGTTGAATCATTTGATAAACATATTTGTCGCTCCCAAGATTGGTAAAATGATTGGGCATATTGGTGAGCGTAAAACCCTGACAATCGAATATGTGGGACTAATTTTTGTATTTATTGGTTACGCATTGGTAGAGTCAGCAAGCTTTGCAGCCGCGCTTTATGTCATCGACCATCTGTTTTTTGCGATGGCTATTGCACTCAAAACTTATTTTCAAAAAATTGCTCGTCCAGAAGACATTGCAGCAACAGCTGGGGTTAGCTTTACCATTAACCATATTGCAGCAGTAGTGATCCCTGCAAGCTTTGGCTTAGTGTGGCTATACGATCAATCCTTAGTATTTTACTTTGGTGCTGCGCTTGCAGTGTGCTCATTGGTGTTGAGCCAATTTGTGAATACAGCAAATGTGCAGGAAAAGCTGGCTAAATCAGTGTGATGCTAGAGCATCACACGGAAGTGACGTTGCAGTTTAGATACTGCGACCACACCAAACCACACGCCCTGCAATGCCGTGACTGTCGGCATTATCAGCGGTGATCTCCCAGCTCAGGTAATCAGGGTTATCACTGATCACTTTGAGTTGACTGTGCTTTTGTTGCACTCGCTTAGCCATGAGACCCTCTTCTGTTTGAATGATATAAACCGCATTTTTACTAGGCTGATTCTGTGAGAGGTCAACGAGTACCATGTCGCCGTCTAGCAACGTGGGCTGCATACTATCACCACGGATAGAGACAAAGGCGAGCTTCTCTGAATACACGCCAAGATGGGAGTTTAGCCAACGACGGTTGAGTGCAAACTGCTCGGTGACTTCCTCATGACCTATTACACTACCCATACCTGCACTAGCCTCAATATCAAGTTTAGGTATGAAGGTAAGTTCATCTTTAAACTGACCTTGTGGGTTATCTATGGGTTGTTCACCGGTAAGCAACCAGTTCAGATCAACTGCAAATAGGCTATAAAGGTGCTCAAGATATATCATTGAAGGGCGACTTAAGCCGCGACAAATACGGTAAATATGGGAAGGGGATTTACCTGTTAGCTGGGCAAATTGGCGCTTATTGCCGCCTGCAAATTGCTCTACTAAGGTTACAAATCGTCTTGAAAATGCCGTACTCATCTCTTAATTATTCTCTTTATAGCGCCTAAACCCGCAAGCATACTGAGCTAAGCCTTATCTGTACAGTCTCGCTGCATTAGTTGGACATTTTATAAACGAGCATAATCGAGGATGAGAAATGAGCCTAAAGAGAGGGAGCTATTTCATTAGACTAAGGTCGTAGAGAGTTGAGTTGTACGAAATTTGTCCATGCTGGTAGGCTAGAATCGCAAGTTAACATTTATTTAAACTCGGCACGACTTGCTTTAGCCGGCAAACAACATGGAAAAAGGTAATGAAATATACAAATTTATTAATTGCACTTCCGCTCTTGGGCGCGATGGAAGTTGCACTGGCGGTTGACTGTAGCAACTTAACGCAATGGCAATCACAGCAAGTATATACAGGTGGCGACGCAGTCACTTATCAATCAACTAAATACACCGCGAAATGGTGGACACAAAACCAAAACCCTGTGCAAAATTCCAATACTTATGATGTCTGGCAAGCCAATGGCAGTTGTGATCCGGTAACGCCATTGCCCCAAGTTTCGGTCACCTCTCCAAGCAGTAACGCACGAGTGCTAGTGGGTTCATCAGTTAGCCTTGCGGCGGCAGTAAGTCATCCGCAAAACATGGCAATCGACAGTGTTGAGTTCTATCTCGATGGCACGCTGGTCGCCTCTGATAATAGTTCGCCTTATGAGGTGATGTGGCAAGCGCAGGGGCTAGGTAATCGCGCATTAACCGTCTATGCAACTGATGTGTCTGGGGCACGAGGTGAATCGAGTGCGGTGAACTTCAGTGTCGTGTCTGACGAGGTTCCTCCTGGGGATCCTAATTTTAAAATTGTCGGCTACTTCCCAAGTTGGCAGGGTACAGTGAGTGATATTCAGTTTGATAAACTCACCCATATCAATTACTCATTTTTACTACCCAATGCAGATGGCACACTGAGACCGCTTGAAAATTTAAGCAAAATGACAGCGCTAGTAAATTCGGCTCATGCTAATAATGTGAAAGTGGGAATTGCCATTGGTGGCTGGAATGGCGGTGACGATAGTGCATTTGAGACATTCGCCAGCTCACAGCAAGGTAGAGCCCGCTTCGTGCAAGAGGTCATCGCGTTTGTAGAGCAGCATAATCTAGATGGTGTTGATATGGATTGGGAGTACCCAGATCCTGGCGCTTCGGCAAATAACTATGCATTACTGATGAAGGAACTAAGCGTTGAGTTACGCGCCAGAGGTAAATTCTTGACGGCAGCCGTGGTGGCGCTTGGCTATACCGGTGGTGGTGTGTTGGAATCTGTATTCCAAGATATCGACTTTTTAAATTTGATGGCGTACGACGCGAACAATACTGATCATGCGTCTATGCAATACGCCAAAGACTCAATTGCTTACTGGCAAGGCCGTGGGCTTAGTAAAGAAAAAACGGTATTAGGCGTACCATTTTATGCAAGACCTACTTGGAAAGCGTATCGCACCTTACTGCAAGAGAACCCTGCCAATGCCTGTCGTGATAGTGATGGTAGTAGCTACTACAATGGTATTCTGACGATCCGCGCAAAAACACAGTACGCTAAGCTCAATGCCGGTGGCATTATGAATTGGGAGTTATCCCATGACAGTAATGGCCCTGCGTCGCTATTAACGGCGAAATGGGAAGTCGCAAATGGTGTAACACCAAGCTATCAATGTCAGTAACGCTCAGTGATAATTTAGAACGGTGGCCACCCTACATAGGGTGACCACTCTTTGGTTATAGCGCTTTGAAACGAATAGCAACACCGCCGCCAGCAGCCAGTTTTAATGTGAGCTTGTCGGCACTTGTTACCTTTTTACGGTAAATATTCATTTCATACGGGTTTTGTTTCCATTCGGCTTTATCACCGTCCGCGTAGATTTGCGCTTCAAAGGTCTTGCCGGGCTCAAGGAAATCTAAAGTAACAGGAATTTCTCTCGCTTCCTCGTCAGTTACTGCGCCCAAGAACCAGTCATTACCACTATATTGTTTATGCTTGCGCTCCTTTCTGGCAAAGACAACATAATCACCTACTTCTCCTGCGAGTGCGATACTGTGTTCCCAGTCGGTGGGTACGTCTTTAATAAACTGAAAAGCGTCTGGCTTAGCGAGGTAGTTCTCTGGCAAATCGGCCGCCATTTGAATTGGACTATAAAGTACAACATAAAGCGCTAATTGTTTGGCGAGGGTGGTTTGTGGGCGGTTGGTTTTATCACCAAGGCCATTGAAGCCCATGTCAAAAATACCCGGAGTAAAGTCCATAGGACCTGCTAACATGCGGGTAAAGGCAAGCATTGGTACATGCTCCGGTGGGTTTGGTGGCGTGCCCCATGCGTTGAACTCTTGCCCTCTTGCACCTTCTCTCGCGATCCAGTTTGGATAGGTACGACGCAGGCCGGTATCTTTGATTGGTTCATGTGTATTGATACTGATCTTGTGCTTGGCCGCAAGTTTGACATTGTCTAAGTACTCATTTGCCATAAATTGACCGTCGTGCCATTCGAATCTGGCATTGCCCTCGGCATCAATGCGTTTGATGTTGCCACCATCGGCTACGTAACCGGTTTTAACTTGGCGAACGCCTGCTTTTTCGTAGAGTGCGAAAGCCGCCTCCATTTGATTGCGATAGTTGCTGACGTTACCTGAAGTCTCGTGATGACCAATTAGGCGTGCACCTACTCTTTCTCCGTGCTTGGCTACTTCATCAATATTAAAGTCAGCATAGGCGTCGGTAAAGCTAAAGACATCACCGTTGAAGAACCAGTCGCCATCCCAGCCTATGTTCCAACCTTCAACTAATACTCCATCAAAGCCATTGTCAGCGGCAAAGCTCAAATATTCTTTAGTACGCCCTGTAGTCGCTCCATGCTTCTCGCCGCTGCCCCAGGTATTTTTGTTGATGTGCATGCCCCACCAAATGCCGATGTATTTACCCGGCTCAACCCAAGATACATCACCTAGCTTATTTGGTTCGTTGAGGTTTAAAATAAGGTGGGAGTTCAGCAAGTCGGTGGCTTCATCGCCTATTTGCAAGGTGCGCCAAGGTGTATTGAACTTACCATTGGTTTTGACTGCAACGCCATCTGACCAAGGTGTTAGATCGGCAACAAATGTGCCTGGACGACGTTGGTTTAAGGTCATGCCGGCATAGTCAATTAGAGCCGCTTCATGGACACTGATATGAACTCCGTCTTGATTCTTTAAGGTAAACGGGGTGTGCACATGTGGGGCATCGTGCAGTGGTGTGGTGTTGTATACATATTCATAGCGATTCCAGCCACGAGCAGGGATCCACCACGCGGTACTTTTATCACTTTGTGCAAAGGCGAATTCGGTCAATTCTCTGGTGATATTAAGCGCTTGATTTTGAGCAACCTCATAGCGAAAGCCGACACCGTCATCAAATACTTTTACACGCACAGTATATTGCGGCGATTTGTCTGTCTGCTTAGCAAAGGTGACAGCAAGCTCATTGTGCTTATCTTGGATCACTCGGGCTTCACCCCAAGGCTGTTGCCAACTGCTATCGACGCTATTACGCTGATGTGTAGTGATACTTAAGCCATCGCGCATCGATGCAGCTGTTGCGAAATCAAAACCAAGTTTAGATGGTTGAATAATGGTTTTGTCGTTAAAGCTGATTTGGTAGGACGGTTGGCTGTTATCATCACTCAAGGTAAAAGTGATTTTGCCATCTGGCGAACTCACAGCTAAAGATGCGGCAAAGCTCGTAGTCGTAAACAAGCTTAATCCGATCAGGGAAAGTGACATGAGGCGCATAGTTTTTCCTTCTTGTTGTCGGCACTAAAATTCGTGTTCTTTTGCACATAGGCTAAGCTTACTGTTGTATGCTAATGTTCACGTAAAAGTTGCATACGTATTCATGCTGTAAATGCGATGAATGTAATAATTATTCCGCTCGGTCTAGTGTAGACAAGCTAAGAAAAATAATAAGGATAGGTTGAACTGCTTATGCTAAACCTAACAATTTTTGGACGTATTGCTGTTGTGATGGCAATGCTACAAGTCAGCTCAGTCAATGCCCTTGAAGTGCAAATTGTCGATGCTGATAAACAACCACTCGCGAATGCCGCGGTGTGGTTGCAAGGAGATGGCTTTGATAACAAAAGAACGACGCTAGATTATAAGATGGAACAAAAGGATAAAGCGTTTGTGCCACATATTTTGATGGTGCAAGCAGGCACACAAGTCTCGTTTCCAAATTTAGATCCCATTCTCCATCACGTCTATTCGTTCTCTGCTGCAAAGCCGTTCGAGCTTAAGTTGTATCGCGATGACCCGAAACAGGTATTATTTGATCAAACCGGTGTGGTTGAGCTTGGCTGCAATATTCACGATTGGATGCTGGGTTATATTGTGGTTGTGGATAGCCCATTATTTGCGGTAACGGATAGTAGCGGTAAAGTATCGATCGACCTAGGTGCTCAGCAAGCCAGCGCACTAAAGCTGAATGTATGGCATGAAAGATTCGAAAATATAGACAAAATAGAACAGTATCCGCTTTCCGTCGTGAACAACACTCAAGTAATTACCTATCAAATTAAGCAAACACTAGTTGCTCCACTTCAGGATTTCTCCGATGGCTTCGATGATTACTAAGCTGAGCGCCGCTCTGGCATTATTCGCGATAGGGCAAGCAGGTGCCGTCGAGGTTTCTGGGCAAGGGCAACTGCAAACGACTTGGCAGCATGATGATAATCGTAAAGCTTGGTATCAGCCTGGATGGGGCGTTACGCGTTTTGGGAAAGGGGAGTCAGATATTACGCTTAGCCGTGGCGCTATTGATTGGCGTGTAGATTTTGCCAGCGCTTGGTCTTTGCATGGGGTAACACAGTATGT
This sequence comes from Pseudoalteromonas sp. A757, assembly GCF_004103285.1. Lineage (NCBI taxonomy): Bacteria > Pseudomonadati > Pseudomonadota > Gammaproteobacteria > Alteromonadales > Pseudoalteromonadaceae > Pseudoalteromonas > Pseudoalteromonas sp. A757. The sequence continues at coordinate 78,759 of NZ_QNQN01000055.1, read as the reverse complement.
GCCAGACCCAGATGACAAGCTCGGCTTTACTGAACTGTATTTGCAGTACCGAACACTGCCTAAAAATGGTCGCCGCTTTATTGTTCGAGCGGGCGGCTTTTATCCGAAGTTTTCTATTGAGAACCCAGACATTGGCTGGTCATCACCCTATACATACCAGTATTCGGCCATCAACGCTTGGATAGGTGAGGAAGTGCGAGTATTTGGAGGTGAAGTCGCGATTGAGCAGCCGCAGACGCGTCGTAGCCGCGGTCAGGGGTTCAAAGCTGTGTTTGGTGTTTTTAAGGGGAATGATCCGGCTGGCACTTTACTCGCATGGCGAGGCTTTACCGTGCATGATAGGCAGTCGGTGTTTAACGAAAGTCTCCCCTTTGCCGCGGTGGAGTCGTTGAACACACCTCAGCTACAACATCAAGCTCAGCATGTTGAACCGTTTTCTGAAGTAGATGGCCGATTTGGTTATTATCTTGGGTATCATCGCGACTTTTCAAACCGCAGTGAGATCAATGTTTATTGGTACGATAATAATGGCGATCCAAGTAAGATCAACTACCGAACTGGGCAGTATGCGTGGGACACTAAATTTATTAGTGCAGCTTGGCGTTACAAGTTAACCCCGCAGACGCATATACTCGCACAAGGCATGCTGGGTAATACCGCCATGGGTGTTAATCGCGGCGTTGATAATGACTTTAATAGTTGGTTTTTGTTACTCACACATCAGCGCGATGAGTGGCGCTTTTCCATACGGGGGGAGCAGTTCAAAGTTATCGACAAAGATGATTGGCAGTTCGACCCAAACCAAAGTGATGGCCATGCACTGACCGCTACAGTGAAATATCAAATTAATAGCAATTGGTTGGTGGGCGGTGAATTTTTGAATCTGAAAACCACAGTTGCAAATCGCGAGGCCTTTAACGGAAAGCCTAAGCAAAGCGATAATGTGTGGCGACTCAGCGCGGAGTATCGTTTTAATTTATAGCAATAAGCGTGACACCCAAGGTATCACGCTTATCCATGCCATACGATGCGTTAATCCAATAGACGATTAATGCCGTTTAATGCTGCAACGCGATAGGCTTCGGCCATTGTTGGATAGTTAAAGGTAGTATTAATAAAGTACTCGATATTATTACCCGTTCCTTTTTGTTCCATAATGGCTTGGCCGATATGGATGATCTCGGATGCACGTTCACCAAAGCAGTGAATACCTAATATCTCTTTGGTTTCTGCATGGAACAATATTTTCAAGCTACCGACTTCAGTGCCGGTGATCTGTGCACGAGCCAAATGTTTAAACTGGGCACGGCCCACTTCATAGGGAATGCGCGCAGCGGTGAGTTCTTGCTCGGTTTTACCAACAGAGCTCATTTCTGGAATGGTGTAAATGCCGGTAGGGATATCGGTTATCAAACGATCATCACAGGCTCCATGCACAATCGCATTGGCCGCAATACGCCCTTGATCGAACGCTGCGCTTGCTAGGCTTGGATAGCCAATCACATCTCCTACTGCGAAAATATTATCCACTTCAGTTTGGTAGTGTTCGTTGACTTTAAGCTGGCCGCGGCTATCAGCCTTTAGGCCTACGCTTGCAAGGTTGAGTGTTTCGGTATTACCGGAGCGGCCATTTGCCCATAAAATGCAGTCTGCGCGTACTTTCTTGCCAGACTGTAGATGCACAATAACCCCTTTGTCATGAGTCTCTACTTTCGCAAACTCTTCGTTATGGCGAATAACAATGCCATTATTCCAAAAGTGGTAACTGAGTGCGTCAGAGATCTCGGCATCCATGAAGGCCAATAAGCGGTCGCGGGTGTTGATAAGGTCCACCTTTGCGCCCAGTCCTTTAAAGATTGAGGCATATTCACAGCCTATGACCCCTGCGCCGTATATCAATACGCGCTGAGGATTATGCTCAAGGCTTAAAATAGTGTCGCTGTCGTAGACGCGAGGATGGTTAAAATCAACGCCTGGTGGGCGGTATGGGCGCGAGCCTGTGGCGATTACAATGGTTTTGGCGGTGAGTAGTTCTTGCGAACCATCTTGATGGATGATTTGTACCGTATTTGCGTCAACGAAACTGGCATCGCCTTGAAACAAGTGGATGCGGTTACGACCATAAAAGCTAGAACGTAATGTTGACTGTTTTGAGATCACATCACTAGCATGGTGCAAAATATCTTGAAAGGTATGGCGCTGCGGGCGCTCAGTAAAACGATAAAGTGGATTCGCTTTATACTCAATTAAACGACTGACAGAATGGCGAAGCGCTTTTGAGGGAATGGTGCCCCAGTGCACGCAGCCACCGCCAACTGCATGCTGGCGTTCGATAACCGCGACTTTCTTACCACTTTTAGAGAGGTTCATGGCGGCGCCTTCGCCGCCAGGTCCGGTGCCTATAATAATGGCATCGTATTGATAGGATTGTGGAACAGTTTCGGTTTTTTCTACAGCTTTTTTGCTCACGGCCTCACCCCTTTAGTTATTGAGGCCGCTGAACATTATGCCGTTTTCAGTAGCCTCGAATTTAGTGCAATCCAAGCTTGTTTTTGGCTTTCCCAAGCTTGTTCTAGCTCTTTATATTGTTGCATCAGTGCGGAATGTTCGCACTGTGCAAGTACTGCTTCTTTCTTCGCTTCGAGTACCTGTTTCTGCACAGTACAGTAGTTTTGAAGCTTTTTAAGAAGTAAATCATACTCTTGTTGTAACAATGTAAGCTTATCTTGCGCTAAAGGCAATTTTGCGAGACTGACTTTAGTCTTATTCAATAAGGTCTCCGCCTTAGCTTTTTCAATGCGTTCAACCGGGGTGCGTTTTAGCTTACTGGCAAGGCCCAGTGCTGCAAAAGTGCGGATCAGCCATTTAGTTGGGTCATAGTGATACCAGCGAATACCATTACGGTAGTCGCTCGCAAAAATATGATGGAAGTTATGATAGCCTTCACCGTAAGTGAATAGAGCTAGCAAGCCATTGTCTCGCGCGGTATTTTTTTCGGTGTAAGGACGACTACCCCAAATGTGCGCCAGTGAATTGATAAAGAAAGTAAAATGTTGACTGAGTACGAGTCTGAGTACGCCTGCAAGTAACAACATACCAAACACATTTCCGAGTAATAAACCTAGCACTAACGGGATGCCGATATTTGTAAGTAATACCAATTTCATATAGTGCTTGTGTTGCCACATCACGATAGGGTTACGTTGTAAGTCTCTGGCGTTATTATAATCACCGTAAGTCTCGCCTTGATAATCTCTTAGCATCCAACCGATATGGCTATACCAGAAGCCTCGTGTTGCGGCGTACGGATCTTTTACTGGGTCATCGACTTGGCCGTGGTGCACACGGTGATCGCTACTCCAATGTAATATACTGTTTTGTAACGCGAATGCGCCACCCAACGCAAAAATAACTTGAATCACAGGGTGGGCGTCATAGGCTTTATGCGCCCATAAGCGGTGATATCCAGCGGTGATCGACAGGCCGGCGTAAAACATACAGGCAACAAAAGCTACCCAGTGGCTGGTGGTATAGCCGTATTCAAAGCCATACCAAGGCACCAAAGTGATCGCAGCTAAAAACGACAAGCTAAAGAACAGCACATTGGTCCATAAAATGGGTGGTTTTTTCATCAATTAATCTCAAAATCTAATTTCAGCGTACAACTGTACGCTAAAATAGTATTTCATTCTTGCTGCGTCAAGGTTTAGACTGCGGTTTATTGTTCTTATTTTTCGAAGCGAATTGGGGAAAGTCCATGGCTGGTGTACGCGCTCAACAAAAACAGAAGACCCGTCAAGCGCTTATCGAAGCGGCATTTAATCAACTAAGTGCTGAGCATAGTTTCTCGAATTTAAGCCTGCGTGAAGTCGCAAGAGAGGCGGGTATCGCACCTACCTCTTTTTATCGTCATTTTAAGGATATGAACGAGCTCGGGCTGACTATGGTAGATGAAGCGGGTTTAACCTTGCGACAATTAATGCGACAAGCAAGGCGTCGCATCGCTAAAGGTGGTAGCGTGATCAATACTTCTGTGCACACCTTTATGGAATTTATTGAGCAGTCGAGCAACCAATTTCGTTTATTACTGCGTGAACGTTCGGGTACTTCCCCTGCGTTTCGTGCCGCCGTGGCTAGAGAAATCAAACATTTTATCTTAGAGCTTGCTCATTATCTTGAAACAGAAACGGGAGTAGATACCCATCACGCCCACATGCAAGCTGAAGCAATGGTCACCTTAGTATTTAGCTCTGGTGCTGAGGCTTTGGATCAAGATCCCCCACAACGCGCTGAATTGACCGAGCGTTTGAAGTGGCAGTTGCGGTATATCGCAAAAGGTGCCTCTGGTTATGCAAAACATCCAGAACCAATAAAAAATAGCCTAAATTGGCTATTTTTTTATTGGTAATTAAAATTCAAAATTATCCTGCTCATTTCATATCCTATCTGTGTTCACTCCTAATCTTGAAATATATTTTCTAAATCTGGTGTTTTTTTAATTTAAATTGCCAATAAATTGAGGTTTGAACTCTGTTTTTGGGATAATTTATGCTTGATTGTCGCTTTTAAAGCATGTTAAAACATAACCAATTCATCAACAGGAACACTTAGCTCAATGAAAATGACTGCGCGTATTTCACTCCTTCTTAACCTCCTACTGGTAAACCAGAGGGGTGGGGTGTAATTGCGCAAATTGAGCGACATTTACTGTAGACACCCCGCACTTGCGGGGTTTTTTTTGGCTGAGGATAAGGGTATGCAAGATAAAGTCTGGATTTTCGATACAACATTAAGGGACGGTGAGCAGGCGTTAAAAGCCAGCTTAACAGAAGAAGATAAAATACAGCTGGCGCATACCATTAGTCGTCTCTGTGTGGATGTCATGGAAGTGGGTTTTCCAGTATCAAGTCCGGCGGATTTTCGTGCGGTACAACGCATTGCCGCCGAGGTAAAAGGTCCAGCGATTTGTGGCCTTGCGCGTGCGGTTAGTAAAGATATCGACGCGTGTGGTGAAGCTCTTAAAGGCGCTGAGCAGCGCCGCATTCACACTTTTATTGCAACCAGCCCTCTGCACCTAGAACATAAGTTAAGAATGAGTCTAGATGATGCGACTAACATGGCGATTAAGGCCATTTCTCAAGCCAGAAAGTACACTGATGATGTTGAGTTTTCATGTGAAGATGCTGGCCGTACGCCACACGCTGATCTGTGTCGTATTGTCGAAGCGGCAATTAATGCCGGTGCATCTACGATTAACTTGCCTGATACCGTAGGTTACGTCACGCCAGACGAGTATGCAGCGATGATTTACCATATTCGTAATAATGTGCCTAACATCGACAAAGCCAGACTAAGCGTCCATTGTCACAATGATTTAGGGCTTGCGGTGGCAAACTCAATCGCGGCGGTACAAGCCGGTGCAAGACAAATCGAATGTACTATCAATGGTATTGGTGAGCGTGCTGGTAACTGCTCACTAGAAGAGGTGGCGATGATCATGAAGATGCGCCAAGACCACCTAAAAGTACATACCGATATTCGTAGCGAAGAGATTTATCGCGCGTCGCGCCAAGTTGCTAAAATCTGCAATATGCCGGTGCAGCCAAACAAGGCAATTGTGGGTGAAAATGCCTTTGCACATAGCTCGGGTATTCACCAAGACGGCGTCTTAAAAGCACAAAATACCTATGAAATCATGGCACCAGAAACCGTTGGCGTGCCGAGTAATCAGTTAAATATGACTTCACGCTCTGGCCGACATGTTATCGAGCATCGTCTTACCGAGCTTGGCTATCAGAAATCGGATTACGATATGGATAGCCTGTATGAAAGCTTCTTGGCGTTAGCCGATCAAAAGGGCACGGTTTACGACTATGACCTTGAAGCGATGATTTATTTCAACCAAATCAAAGATAAAGACGAGCGCTACCAATTACAGTTCGTCAATGCATCTTCTAACTCTCAATCTATCGCGAGCGCGACTGTGGGGATTGCCTTGAATGGTGAGCTTAAGCAAGAAGCGGCAACCGGCAACGGTCCTGTGGAAGCGGCGTTTGTAGCTATCGAGCGTATCACTGGCATGGCGGTGGAAGTGGTGGAATATAACCTTGATGCGACGGGTAAAGGGGCAAGTTCACTGGGCCAAGTCGATATTATTGCCAAGTTTGATGGTAAGCAATATCACGGTGTGGGACTTGCGGCCGACATCGTCGAAGCGTCAGTGAGAGCCATGATCCGAGTATATAACCTAATTGATAGAGCACAAAAAGTGTCTAGCCTAAAACAACAAAGGAAAGCAGGATGAGTCAAGCAAACTACAAAATCGCAGTACTAGCTGGAGATGGAATTGGTCCAGAAGTGATGCAAGCCGCTGAGCTGGTATTAGATAAAGTGGCGACTAACTTCAACTTTGCTTTAGAAAAATCACCACAAGCGATTGGTGGTGCGGCCATAGACCAATTTGGCGAAGCCTTACCCGCAGCGACATTAGCCGCGTGTGAAGCCGCTGATGCGATTCTGTTTGGCTCTGTGGGTGGGCCTAAGTGGGAGCACTTACCACCAAATGAGCAACCAGAGCGGGCATCCTTATTACCGCTTAGAAAGCACTTTCAGCTATTTTGTAATCTGCGTCCTGCGCAGCTATTACCCGCATTGAGTGCAGCCTCTCCACTACGCAGTGACATTAGCCAGCAAGGTTTTGATATTTTATGCGTTCGTGAGCTTACTGGCGGGATTTATTTTGGCGAAAAAGGTCGCCAAGGAGAGGGCGAAAGCGAGTCGGCGTTTGATACGCAAACCTATTCGCGTAAAGAAATCGAACGCATCGCCCGTTTTGCTTTTGATGCGGCGAGACTTAGAAGCAATCATGTGACGTCTGTAGATAAAGCCAACGTGCTGGCAACCAGTGTACTGTGGCGTGAAGTGGTCAATGAAGTCGCAAAAGAATACCCAGATGTGACGCTTGATCACATCTATATCGACAACGCTGCGATGCAGTTGGTAAAGCAACCAAGCCAGTTTGATGTGCTACTGTGCGACAACCTGTTCGGTGACATCCTTTCTGATGAATGTGCAATGATCACCGGTTCCATGGGGTTATTACCATCGGCAAGTCTAAACCAATCGGGCTTTGGCTTATATGAGCCAGCGGGCGGCTCAGCACCAGATATCGCCGGCAAAGGGGTGGCAAACCCAATCGCACAAATTTTAAGTGCCGCGCTGATGCTACGTTATTCATTGGGGCAGGATGAAGCGGCACGCGCAATTGAAAAGGCAGTAGCAGAGGCGGTGAAAGATGGTGTAGGTACACCGGATATCTATCCTCAAGCAGGATTTACTACTATGGATGTCGCGCAAGCGATCGTCGACAGGGTTTAATAAAGGTAAGAGCAAGTGGCAAAAACATTATACGATAAAATTTGGCAATCCCATGTGGTTGCTAAATTAAACGAGCAAACCGATCTCTTGTACATTGACCGTCATCTAGTACACGAAGTCACTTCACCGCAGGCATTTGCGGGCTTAAGAGAGCAGAATCGTCCGGTAAGATGTCCAGAAAAAACCTTTGCGACAATGGATCATAATGTCTCGACCAAGAGCCGTTCGATTGATGCTGCCAGTGAGGTGAGCAAAAACCAGCTACAAGCGTTAGCACAGAACTGTGAAGAGTTCGGCATTGTACTTTACGATTTAAATTCGATTAACCAAGGCATAGTGCACGTAATGGGACCTGAGCAAGGGATCACTTTGCCAGGTACAACGATTGTATGTGGCGATAGCCATACCTCAACGCATGGTGCATTTGGTGCGCTGGCTCACGGTATTGGTACATCAGAGGTTGAGCACGTGCTGGCCACCCAAACATTACAGCAGAAAAAAGCCAAATCGTTAAAAATTCAGGTGAATGGCGTCTTGCGTCCGACCGTGACTGCAAAAGACTTGATCCTCGCTGTGATTGGGCAATTAGGCACAGCTGGTGGCACTGGCTATGTGGCTGAGTTTTGTGGGACGGGGATCGAAGCGCTGTCGATGGAAGCGCGGATGACGCTCTGTAATATGAGTATTGAAATGGGGGCGAAAGCTGGCTTGATCGCACCTGACGAGAAAACCTTTGCGTATTTACGTGGTCGCCCATTTGCTCCTCAAGGCGAAGACTTTGATGCTGCGGTGCGCTATTGGCAAACCTTGCATAGCGATCCGGATGCTGAATTTGATCGTGTTGTGGAGCTGGATGCTGACAGTGTACAACCTCAAGTAACCTGGGGGACCAGTCCAGAGCAAGTTATTGGTATTAATGACTTAGTACCTAACCCTGACGATGAACCTAATTTAGTCAAAGCGGATGCGATGCGCAGCGCGCTGAAATATATGGGCCTCACAGCAGGGCAAAGGCTAAGTGATGCCAAAGTTGACACCGTATTTATTGGCTCTTGCACCAATAGTCGTATTGAAGATTTACGTGCCGCGGCACAAGTGGTGGTGGGCAAGCACGTAGCTGCAGGCGTTGAAGCGCTAATCGTCCCGGGATCTGGATTAGTAAAACAGCAAGCCGAACAAGAAGGCTTAGCCGATATTTTCAAAGCTGCGGGATTTGAGTGGCGTGAACCGGGCTGCTCTATGTGCTTGGCGATGAACGATGATCGTCTTGGCGCAGAAAAACGCTGTGCATCGACCTCAAACCGGAACTTTGAAGGGCGCCAAGGGCGAGGTGGTCGTACGCATTTGGTGAGTCCAGCAATGGCGGCTGCGGCAGCAATTGCTGGTCACTTTACTGATATTCGAGGAGAGGCGTCATGAGCGTGTTTCATCAAGGCCTAGTTGCGCCATTAGACAAAAACAATGTTGATACAGACCAAATTATTCCCAAGCAGTTTTTAACTTCAACCAGCCGCGATGGGTTTGATAAAGCGCTGTTTTATGATTGGCGTTATCTTGAAGATGGCCAGCCAGATCCGAACTTTGTGCTTAACTATCGACAATATCAGGGCGCGTCAATCTTGTTAACCCGTGACAACTTTGGTTGTGGCTCGTCTCGTGAGCATGCCCCTTGGGCTTTAAAACAATATGGTTTTACCGTGATCTTAGCCGAGAGCTTTGCCGATATCTTTTTTAACAATTGTGGTAATAACCAAATGCTTTGCATTGCGTTGCCAGCCAGCACGTTAGATACGCTTTTCGACGCATGTGAGCAACAATCACAAGTGCATTTGAGTATTGACCTAGAAGCACAGCAGATAAGCGGATCGGGTATTACGCCAATTGACTTTGAGGTGCGAGAAGACATCAAAGCACGCCTCTTGAGTGGCCTTGACTTTATCGGTGAGACTGAATTATTAAATGCCCAAATTGATGCCTTTGAGCTGCAGCTTGCTACAACAAGACCTTGGCAATAATAGCTGTTTACTCAATTTGGTCGAATAATTTTGCCACAAAGCCAGAAGCTGATTAAGCTCTGGCTTTATTTGTTTTAGGTGTCTCCAATGAAAAATTTAACTTTAGCGTTACTCGCGACCTTGAGCTGCGTAGCCTTCGCGCGTCCTGCTCCGCTGGTTTCCATCCCAAGCCATGATGCATTTTTTGACGCTATTAAAGCGCACTGTGGCAAAGCCTACGAAGGTAAAGTAACGGTGGATAATCAAGGTCCAAGCAGCTTTAGCGATGCGCGTCTTGTGATGCACGTTCGTAAATGTGGCGACGCTGAGCTGCAAGTCCCATTTCATGTAGGAAAAGATGCTTCAAGAACTTGGATCATCACCAAAACAGGGAGTGGTTTGAGCTTAAAGCACGATCACCGCCATGAAGATGGCAGCGACGATGTTTCTACTATGTATGGTGGTCATACCCTAGATGCGGGATTTAATACCGTGCAGTCGTTTCCAGCTGATGAATATTCAAAACAGTTATTTGTCCAGCAAGGGATCCCACAGTCAGTCGGAAATACATGGCAGATGTATATCTATCCAGAGCAGTTTACCTATCGTTTAGTGCGTGAAGGGCGAGAGTTCCGAGTGGACTTTGATTTAACAAAACCGGTAACCGCACCAAAAGCGCCTTGGGGATATAATACCAATTGAATTAATTCTCTAATCAATTTGAAGGGTGAAATAGCATATTAGCTTCGTTAAAAATTTCTCATTTAGAACAACTAAATAGCAAAATTTTTGCCTTGCCTATATGGAGATAGGTACCTTAGCGGTAGCAGGACGCGAGAGCGGTGCTACTAAAGCTATTTCCCCGCTTCAAGATAGATCATTTATTTAATACAACTGGTATAAAGACTAAACCCAGAGCGGGTCACTGAAATTTATAGCGTTAACAAAAATGTGTGGCTATTTGGCCACACATTTTACGTCTACTGTTAAGTCATTCTGGTAAGGTCTTGGCTCTAATGGCATCTTATCAAAGCTTTGGACGCCTCCGAGTAATGTCAATTGTGGGTTACTGCCTTGGCATAAGCGTTTGGCATGGCGCAGCAAAAATACGCTTTGTTGCCTAAAATGCGCATAACTATCTGGCTTAATTGCCAGTCGAAAGTGGTCATCGTTATACGTGGTTTGCTCATAATGTACTTTATGGTCAAAGTCATAGAGCTTTTCAGGTTCGCCTCTTGGAACCGGTGTATATTGGCACGCCGAGAGCAGTGCTGCACCTACGACTAGGGAACTTAGCTTTAATGAATTTAGTCTCAATGATAACTTACGCATAACTGTCCTTTTAGTCTGCTACATTTACAGTATATCACATGGGAGATTAGCCACTTGCTTAACCAACTTAAAAAACTATTTCAAAGCTTGCAGGAGTCGTCACCGAAACAAGAAATCGACTTTAATACCGCGCTTGCTGCATTATTGGTCGAAGTAATGCGAGCGGACGGCAAACTACAACAGTCGGAGTTCGATAAAATTGCGGAGCTACTCAAAACACGTTGTGAATTGCCTGAACCACAAGTCAGTGCATTGATAACGCAAGCACAGCAATTAGTAGAACAGGCAGTAGATATGTATTCTTTTGCCAAACAAGTGAATAACCACACCAGCGACATTGAACGTATCGAGGTCATTGAGCTGTTATGGCACGTTGCTTATGCTGATGGTGAGCTGGATAGCCACGAGGACTACATCATTCGTAAAATAGCCGGGCTATTTTATGTTGCTCATGCTGATTTTATTGCCGCGAAGTTACGAGTACAGCAATCAGTTAATGCATAATGCAGTGTTAGTGAGCCAGAAACTCTTTTTGGCAGCTATGTACAGCCTCTTTTATCATAAAGTTAACCAAGGTTGGTGAGATCTTGTATAGTTTGGCAATTTCTTTTTGCTTGAGCCGACCAGAGCGATAAAAACTAATGATATTCTGATGTCGCGTCGACAGTTTTCGGATGGTTGAGTCCATGCGTCTATTCAGTTGCGCCGACTCGACTTTGTTTTCGATATCTGAGTCTTTGTCTGACATGTATTCTACATGTGTTGCCTCAAGTGCAACTAAACTTTCTCTACTTTGCTTGCGTAGCATATCAATTGCGATATTTCTTGCCACTTGGAAGCAAAAGCTGGTGGCATTATTGATTTGCGCATTTTGTGTATGTGACATGCTACTAAGGCGAATAAAGGTGTCCTGTAATGCATCTTCAGCAAGGTAAGGGCACTTTAAAATACTGTTGAGATATGCAAGCACTTTCCCTTTGTTGTCTGAAATAACGTTAGCCCACTTGATAGCAAACTTGGACACAGATCACACTCCTATGTTAATTGTATTTTACCAGTGCAAATGATAACGCTTATCATTTGTTGTGCGATCTTATTTTCTGTTATAGGTTCGTGTCAAGTTAAATTAAAGTAATGACGCATTTTTATGTACTCTTTATTAACATTTAGCCTGGTTTAAGCTATCTAGGATGTGACTGTTGAATTTATAGTCATAATTTTCTAAGTTTTTATTTGTTAAACCCTAGATTAATATTCGCTTTTTACTGTCTTTACTGGTTGGTGTAAATAGAATGTTTTTACTTTGTTTGTGTTGAAAGTGAAAGTCGGACTTTTATCACTTGATAAGTCGTGATGGATCCAGAGGGAAGGCCGCAGCTTTTACAAAAAACCAGAAAGGAAATAGGCGCAAACAGAGCACCCAATTTATCGGGTTATGGAAAAATAAACTGGAGTTTAAGCATAGGGACATAAGAGAGTTAAAATTAGCTCACATCCAGCCCTGAGATCAGTTACCCTGTAGGGAATGCAAATCGGATGTATATACGAGCATGAAAGTATTCGAAAAAATTTATCATAGGGCTTCCGAGCGTAAAGGCTCTGAGGTGGCGTTAAAAGCTAGGCTTAGCCAGCCATTGAGCACCGAATCGCTATTGGCATTAAGTGATGATCAATGGCTAGAAGAATTTACTCGCAAGATATTTCAAAGTGGGTTTTACTGGGCGGTGGTGGATAATAAATGGGACGGTTTTAGAGAAGTGTTTTGGCAATTCTCAGTCGAGAAGCTGTTAATGATGTCTCCTGAAATGTACGAGCAACGTAGTCAGGATGAACGGATCATTCGTAATGCTAAAAAGGTAAAAAGTATCGCTGACAATTGCCATATGATTTTTGAAGTGCAACAACAGCATGGCCGTTTTAGTGAATTCGTCGCAAACTGGCCGGAAGACAATATTGTTGGTTTGTGGCTGTACTTGAAAAAGCATGGCTCGAGACTCGGTGGGAATACCGGTCCTTACGCGCTTCGTGTGTTAGGTAAAGATACGTTCTTACTGAGTAAAGATGTCGAAACGGTACTGCGTGCTGAGGAGATAATCGACGGTGGCTTGCAAAGTAAGAAGTCACTGCAAGCGGCGCAGCAGTTTTTCAATGAAATGCGTCAATATAGCGGGCTTAGCTTACAAGCGTTAAGCCAAATTGTATCAATGAGTGTTGGTGATAATATTCGCTAGTAAAATGCGCTAAAAATGGAGATGGCCGCATGGTATTTTTTCAGCCCTATCAAGGCTCTGCTCTGCTCTTTAAGGAGCAACCAGCAAGATTTAATCAGCCCACATTACTACTATCCAATACGCCGCTGCTAGATAAGCTTGAGCTAGATAAATACGACACCACAGCGCTTGCTGAGCTATTAAGTGGTCAACGTCCTTTAGGTAACATTGAGCCTACGAGCTTAGCCTACAGTGGTCATCAGTTTGGGCAATTTAACCCGTTACTTGGTGATGGTCGAGCGCATTTAATAGGTGGGGTGAAACTCGATGACGGACGTCAATACGACCTGCACTTGAAAGGCTCTGGAGCGACGCGATTTTCTCGAGGCGGTGATGGATTTTGTGCGCTAGGGCCCGCGGTACGTGAGTTCATCATGAGCCAAGCTATGGTTGGCTTGGGTGTTCCAACTACGGAATGCCTTGCTGTTGTAACCACTGGACACCATGTTTACCGTCAAGGTGAAGCATCTGGCGCGGTTGTATGCCGTGTGGCAAAAAGCCATATCCGCATCGGTTCCTTACAATATCTGGCTACACAGCAAAATAAAGATGAGCTTTGGAGCCTGCTTAACTTGCTGGGCGAGCAATTATTTGAGGGATTTAAAGTTGAGACCGAACAGGATGTACTCGAATTGTTCCGTGAAGTGTGTGAACAGTTGGTTGACTTAGTCGTCGAGTGGATGCGGGTTGGCTTTATTCACGGCGTGATGAATACCGACAATATTTTGCTCAGTGGCGAAACGATAGACTTTGGCCCCTGTGCAATGATGGAAAAGTTTGATTTTAACGCCGTGTTTAGCTCTATCGACCGTCAAGGCCGTTATGCATTTGGTAATCAGCCAAACATCATGAATTGGAACTGTGCGCGACTTGCCGAGGCCTTATTGGTGTTATGGCAGGATGAGCAAGCGGGAATTGAAGCATTTAGTCAAATTTTGGCGGAGTTTTCTGAATCGTTTAATCGCAAGTACAAAGATATGTGGGCGGCTAAGCTTGGTATTGATGAATGGAGCGACGCAGACGACATTCTCCTTAGTGATTTACTCAAGTTGATGAAGGAGCACGAACTAGACTTTACCAATACCTTTGCGGCACTAACCAATAGCTTGCTTGGTCATCCCAACAAATCCTTAACTGTGCCAACGGAGTTGGAGGGCTGGCAGCAGCAATGGGCGCAAAGGCATGCTGTCGATGACGTTGCGGCTAACTTGATGAGTCAAGCTAACCCGATACTTATCCCTCGTAATGCGTTGGTGGAGGCTGAGATTGCGCTATTTAATCAGCAAGGCATGAGTCAAACGCTAGAAGATTGGCTAACTGCGTTGACGTCGCCCTATGATTACAAAGACTATCCTGAGTCGTGGACCAGCGCCTCTACACCGGCCCACTATCAAACTTTTTGTGGAACCTAAATGGCAGAACAGCAGCTTTCTTGGCAAGAAATTAAACGTAAAGTCCTTGAGCACAAACGACCGATTATTAAGGCGCATATCATCGCCTTATTTGCCGCGTTAGTGAGTGTCCCTATCCCTTTGATGATGCCGTTGCTGGTCGATGAAGTCTTACTAGACACACCTGGCAGAGCGGTAGCTTGGATGAACTCAGTCTTACCCGAACAATGGCATGGCCCTAGTGGCTATATTGTGGTTATTTTGTTGGCTGTCATAACCATGCGCTTGGCCAGCTTGGTGCTAGGAGTGATGCAGTCACGCCAGTTTACTATTATTGGCAAGGACATTAGTTATCAAATCCGTGAGCGTTTACTTACGCATTTACCTAAAGTTCAACTGAAGGAGTACGAAAGCCAAGGTGGTGCAGCAATTAGCTCTCGCTGTATTACCGATGTAGAAACTTTGGATAAATTTATCAGCCAAACCTTGTCACGCTTTTTAATCGGTTTACTTACAATCATTGGCACTGCGGCGATTTTGCTTTGGATTGATTGGATGTTGGGGCTGGTTATCCTATTGCTTAATCCGGCGGTCATCTATTTTTCTCGACAGTTTGGCAAACATGTTAAAGAGCTGAAAAAGGAAGAAAACGCTGCATTTGAAGCATTACAAACTTCGTTAGTTGAGACGCTAGATGCTATTTCTCAATTAAAAGCTGTTCGTCGAGAGGGGAACTACTTTGCACAAGTTAAAGTAGCCGCCAAAGATCTCAAACATTACGCGGTGCAGTCGCAATGGAAAACGGATGCGGTTAACCGCTTAAGCTTCACCGTGTTTTTGGTGGGGTTCGAGTTTTTCCGTGCTGTCGCTATGTTTATGGTGGTGTTTTCTGATTTAACGGTCGGCCAGATATTTGCGGTATTTGGTTACCTTTGGTTCATGATGGGGCCTGTGCAGGAAATTCTTGGTATTCAATATGCGTACTATGGTGCCTCAGCGGCACTTAGCAGGTTAAATCAGGTTTTTAACTTTGCGACAGAAGCACAATATCCCGCTACGAAAACCGTCTTTGATTCATCTCAGGTTGATATCAAATTTGCCAATATAGACTTCGCTTACGTTGCAGAGCAACCCGTGCTCAAACAGGTATCTTTGCATATTCCAGCAGGGAAGAAAGTAGCGTTAGTAGCGGTGTCTGGAGGTGGTAAATCTACTTTGGTGCAACTGCTGTTGGGACTGTATGAAAAGCAAAGCGGCGAGATTCATATAAATGACACACCAGTAGAGCAAATTGGTTACGAAGCTGTGCGAGATAATATAGTGACCGTACTGCAGCAGCCGATACTCTTTAATACTAGCATCCGTGAAAATCTAGCAATGGGACGAGAGGTATCTGACCAAATATTGTGGCAGGCACTCCGCGTTGCAGAGCTAGCCGACACTGTACTTACACTAACCGACAAGCTAGATGCACAAGTTGGTCGTAACGGTATTAAATTGTCCGGAGGACAGAAGCAAAGGTTAGCTATTGCAAGAATGGTTGTTGCCGACCCTAAAGTGGTGGTGCTGGATGAAGCAACCTCGGCACTTGATATTGAGACTGAGGCAAAAATTCACCGCAATTTGCAAGCGTTTTTGGCTGATAGAACGACTTTGATTATTGCACATCGACTGAGCGCAATAAAACAAGCCGACTTAATTTATGTGTTAGATGATGGTGAAGTGTCCCAATACGGAGAACACAAGGAGTTGTTAGAGGAACAGGGTCTGTACCAAATCCTATTTGGCCATCAAAATTAATTGAGAAATAGCAAAAATTCCTTATGTAACGTTAAGTAAACATTAATAGACGAGCTAATATTATCTATGCAACGTAATCAGTAGACGCATTTTCTGATAGACTATCCGAGTCAATACTCAATGCGTTAACTAACAGAGATGGGAAGGAATGATGAAAATTAAAACTTTGAGCTTACTAGTTGCGATGGCAGTAACAGCCAATGCAAATGCAAATACCACAGAGCCAACTGAAGGCGTATACCTTGGTGTATTTGGTGACTATTATGACGCTGACTGGCAAAATCACCGTGATATGGCTGGCTTAGATATAGAAGAGTCTACTGGTTGGGGTGCTGAAATTGGCTACCGCTTTGATAAATACTGGAGTGGTCGTCTTGAGTATGCAGATATGGACTTTGATCTTGGTGGGATCAGCAATGGTTCACTAGACGCAGAGCGTTACGGTATCGACGGTTTGTACCACTTTGATGGTGGTCCATTCTATGGCCTAGTGGGTATCAAAAAGATGAATCTAGATGTAATCTCAGATAACACTTTTGCTAACGTGGGTGCTGGTGTTCGTCATTACTTCACCGATCACTTGTTTGTGAACGCAGAAGCGGCAATCTACCAAGGCCTTGAAGCTGGTTTTACAGATGTAGGTGGTAAAATTGGTATCAACTACTCATTCGGTAGCACGAGTAAAACGGAAGAGGTTGCGCCAGCCCCTGCTCCTGTTGTTGCAGAAGCACCGCAAGACAGTGACAAAGATGGTGTTGTGGATAGCGAAGATAAATGTGCTAACACACCAATGACGGATGCTGTTGATGCCTCTGGTTGTACTTTGTACGAGACTAAGGAAGATAAAGTAAGTCTGCTAGTCCGCTTCCCGCATGACGATGCAACTTTCTCACAGCAATATGTTGATGATATCAACGCGGTTGCTAAGTTCTTGAAAGAGCATAAAAATGCAGATGTTGTGATTGAAGGTCACGCGTCAGCTGTGGGTGATGCTGATTACAACCAAAAGCTTTCTGAGCGCCGTGCGAAGAACGTTGCTGAGAAACTCGTTGATATGGGTATTGATTCAATGCGCATTACCACGGTTGGTTACGGTGAAGAGCGTTTGAAAAACCCAGCAAACACGCTAAAAGCACATGCGGAAAACCGTCGTGTAGAAGCGCACGTTTCTTCTAAAGAAAAAGTAAAAGTTAAGCGTTAATTTTCACTTAGCTTATGCAAAAAGGCTCCTTCTGGAGCCTTTTTTGATCCAATTGTTAGTACCTTTTCGCAAAATTAAAATGATTCTCGTTTGACTAATATTCATCAAAATATACTTGTTTCGGCATGCTTATTCATTGTATTTATAGTGACTATAAGGCGAGGTATCGCATGCAAGATTTTCATCTATACTCAAAGACCTTATAATTGTTCATTATATTTTATGGTCAAGGGAATGGTTCAGCTGATTGTATCTATAATCGCAGCCAGATCATTTACTTGTCTGTCCACGTCACCAAGAGGGCAATATTGTGCTTCAAGAATATCGTAAACACGTAGAAGAGCGTGCCGCGCAAGGTATCGTGCCTAAGCCGTTAGACGCGCAGCAAACTGCTGACCTTATCGAATTACTAAAAACTCCACCTGCAGGTGAAGAAGAGTTCATCGTTGATCTATTTATCCACCGTGTACCGCCAGGTGTAGATGATGCCGCTTACGTAAAAGCAGGTTTTTTGGCTGCAGTAGCGAAAGGCGAAGCTGAATCTCCACTTATTTCAAAAGAATATGCAGCTGAGTTACTTGGCACTATGCTAGGTGGTTATAACATCGCGCCAATGATTGATCTGTTAGACGATGCAGCACTTGCACCTATCGTTGCTAAAGGTTTATCTCATACACTACTGATGTTTGACGCATTCTACGACGTAGAAGAAAAAGCAAAAGCTGGCAACGAGTTTGCTAAACAAGTTATTGAATCATGGGCAAATGCAGAATGGTTCCTTGAGAAGCCAGCCGTTGCAGACAAAATTTCTGTAACTGTATTCAAAGTAACAGGTGAGACAAACACAGATGACTTGTCTCCAGCACCAGATGCTTGGTCTCGTCCAGATATCCCGTTACACGCACTAGCTATGCTTAAAAACGAGCGTGACGGTATCAACCCTGACAAACCTGGTGAAGTAGGTCCTATCGCACAGCTTGAAGCGCTTAACGGCAAAGGTTTACCTCTAGCATACGTGGGTGATGTTGTTGGTACGGGTTCATCTCGTAAATCTGCAACTAACTCTGTACTTTGGTTCATGGGTGATGACATCCCATTCGTACCAAACAAGCGTGTTGGCGGTGTGTGTCTAGGTGGTAAAATTGCACCTATCTTCTTCAACACCATGGAAGATTCAGGTGCACTACCTATTGAACTTCCAGTTGATGAATTGAACATGGGTGACCAAATCGACATCTTCCCATACGAAGGTGTAGTGAAGCGTCACGGTACAGACGAAGTTATCTCGACGTTCTCACTAAAGTCAGACGTAATTCTTGATGAAGTACGTGCTGGTGGTCGTATTCCACTTATCATCGGTCGTGGTCTAACTGATAAAGCTCGTGCGTCACTGGGCCTTGAAGCTGAAGATATCTTCCGCAAGCCTAAGTTAGTAGAAGATTCTGGTAAAGGCTTTACGCTTGCACAGAAGATGGTTGGTAAAGCATGTAATATGGCAGGTGTACGCCCAGGCCAATACTGTGAGCCAACAATGACAACGGTAGGTTCTCAGGATACTACGGGTCCAATGACGCGTGATGAGCTTAAAGATCTTGCTTGTCTTGGCTTCTCTGCTGACCTGACAATGCAGTCATTCTGCCACACATCAGCTTATCCTAAGCCAATCGACGTAAACACACACCACACACTTCCTGATTTCATCATGAACCGTGGCGGTGTATCGCTACGTCCAGGTGACGGTGTTATCCACTCGTGGCTAAACCGTATGCTACTTCCAGATACAGTAGGTACAGGTGGTGACTCACATACTCGTTTCCCGTTAGGTATTTCATTCCCAGCAGGTTCAGGTGCGGTAGCATTTGCAGCTGCAACGGGTGTAATGCCGTTGGATATGCCTGAGTCAATCCTTGTTCGTTTTAAAGGTGAAATGCAGCCGGGTATCACATTACGTGACCTAGTACACGCTATCCCTTACTATGCAATTCAGCAAGGTCTATTGACGGTTGAGAAAAAAGGTAAGATCAACGAGTTCTCTGGTCGTATCCTTGAAATCGAAGGTGTTGAGCACCTAACGGTTGAGCAAGCGTTCGAACTATCTGACGCATCTGCAGAGCGTAGTGCGGCAGGTTGTACCGTTAAGCTTTCACAAGCGTCTATCGAAGAGTACCTAAACTCTAACATCGTGATGCTTAAGTGGATGATCTCTGAAGGTTATGGTGATGTACGTACTATTGAGCGTCGTATCACTAAGATGGAAGAGTGGTTAGCAAACCCTGAGCTAATGACTGCTGACGCGGATGCAGAATACGCGCACACCATTGAGATTGATCTTGCTGATATCAAAGAGCCAATCCTTTGTGCACCGAATGACCCTGATGACGCTCGTCTACTTTCAGCGGTAACTGGTGAGAAGATCGACGAAGTGTTCATTGGTTCTTGTATGACTAACATTGGTCACTTCCGTGCAGCGGGTAAACTACTGGATAACTTCGGTGGTCGTCTACCAACGCAACTATGGGTTGCTCCACCAACGAAAATGGACCGTGATCAGTTAACTGACGAAGGTTACTACGGTATTTATGGTCGTGTAGGTGCACGTATCGAAACTCCTGGATGTTCACTATGTATGGGTAACCAGGCACGTGTTGCTGATAAAGCAACGGTTGTTTCTACCTCGACTCGTAACTTCCCTAACCGTTTAGGTACAGGTGCAAACGTA
This sequence comes from Pseudoalteromonas sp. A757, assembly GCF_004103285.1. Classification (NCBI taxonomy): domain Bacteria; kingdom Pseudomonadati; phylum Pseudomonadota; class Gammaproteobacteria; order Alteromonadales; family Pseudoalteromonadaceae; genus Pseudoalteromonas; species Pseudoalteromonas sp. A757. Next base: position 58,675 of record NZ_QNQN01000055.1, on the reverse strand, counting down.
TTCCTTGCATCAGCAGAACTTGCAGCGGTAGCTGCTATTCTTGGTAAACTACCAACGCCTGCTGAATATCAAGAGTATGCAGAGAAGATCAATGCAACGGCTGCGGACACGTACCGTTACTTGAACTTCCATAAGATGCCTCAGTACACTAAAAAGGCAGACTCAGTGATCATTCAACAAGCGGTTTAATTACTCGCCCTAGAATACATTGAAAGAAAAAAGCCAGCGCATGCTGGCTTTTTTTATGCACATAAAACGCTCATCTTAAATGGTGTTATCAAGCATTATTTTAAACCTAGATAAGTAATCTATTAAAGTGGCTATAACTGGGTTTTTATTGCGTTTTACTTGTTAAAATCCCGTTTTTTTAAACAGTAATTTTCTCTGGTTTTATTAGAATTGTCGGCAAATTCTCATCAATGGGCGAGAGGATCATGACAACAGTAAACAACCAGAATTTATTACAACTACGCTTTTTGCCGCAGTCACATATCGACGCAGTTAAGCCTTTTTTCAATCAACTTCCAGATAACCCTTATGCCGATGGTGCATTCAGAAAGCGCCGTTATTCTGTGGTTAAATTCACTGACGGTGAAGTGACATTGCAGCCGACTAAGGCTTTCGTTCAAGACGATTCAATTAATACTTTCCAAGGTAATATTGAGCGTGTTTACGAAAACCTTGAGCTGGACATGTTAAACACCGATGGCTTTAAGCATATGCTTGCTGAATTCAAAGCCATGACAGGAATTGCAGACGATACCAGCATAGAAGTTCATCAGTTTCGCATGTTAGCGATTGAAAGCGATACCCCTCCTGCGCCTGAAGGTGTACACCAAGATGGCTTTGACCATGTGTGTGTTTGTGGTGTTTCTCACGAAAATATCGCCGGTGGTGAGCTATTGGTTTATGAACATAAAGAAGCCGAACCTTGCTTCAAAATGGAAATCAAAGATGGTTTATTTGCACTGGTGAATGACCGTGAAGTGTGGCATAACGCAACGCCGATGAACAAGCTAGATGCCGAGCAAGTCGGTTACCTAGACTGCTTCGTATTTACAGCCTAAGAGGGTAGTATGGATTTAAATCAAGTGCGTCGTCAGTTCCCTGCGCTTATGCAAAGTATCGGTGGAACCGCGCCAATTTTCCTTGATGGTCCGGGTGGCTCTCAAGTACCGCAATCCGTATTGAGCGCGATGTCTGCTTACCTTGGTTATTTTAACTCTAACTTAGGTGGTGCATTTTTCTCGAGCGATAAGACCGTCAGTTTGATGAGTGAAGCGCGCCAAGCGGTTGCGGACTTACTCAATGCGCCAAGTGCAGATCAAATTGTATTCGGTGCCAACATGACTAGCTTAACCTTTAGCTTTAGCCGTGCGCTATCTCGCGAATGGCAAGCGGGTGATGAAGTCATTGTGACTAATGCTGATCACTATTCAAACGTTTCTTCATGGCGTCAAGCCGCCGAAGATAAAGGTGCGAAGGTACATGCGGTGCGTATTAATGAAACCGATTGCACGCTTGATCTTGCGCATTTTGAATCACTACTAAATGCCAAGACTAAGTTGGTTGCGGTGACGTATGCATCAAATACAACGGGCTCAATCAACGATATCAAACGCATTGTGGAGCTTGCGCACCAAGTTGGTGCATTGGTATATGTTGATGCTGTGCATTATGCACCTCATGAGCTAATCGATGTACAAGGTTTGGATTGCGACTTCCTTGCGTGCTCTGCTTATAAGTTCTTTGGTCCGCATGTGGGTATTGTGTATGGTAAGCGTGAGCATTTAGAAGGTTTTACTCCGTACAAGGTGGAGCCGGCAAAAGACATTATTCCAGGCCGCTGGGAAACTGGTACGCAGAGTTTCGAAGGGCTAGCGGGTGTTGTTGCGGCGATTGACTACATTGCTTCACTTAGCGGAATGAGTTCAGATACCCCACGTCGTGAGAAACTGGTTGAGGCGTTTGCACGTACAAAAGCGCATGAGATGCAGCTTAGCCAGCACTTCTTAACGCGTCTAGCAGAGTTTAAAAAGATTAAGCTTTTTGGTATCGAGTCACTTGAGAGACTCGCTGAGCGTACACCAACGTTTGCTTTGACATTTGATGGCATCGAGCCACGTGCCGTGTCGGAATTCTTAGGTAAAAAGCACATGTGTGTATGGGATGGCAATTTTTACGCCCAAGGGCTTTGCGAGCAACTTGGCGTGATGGATAAAGGTGGTGTGGTGCGCATTGGTTGTATGCATTACAACACCATAGAAGAACTAGATAGCTTGTTTGATGCATTTAGTGAGCTATTAGCATAATACAAAGTGGGAGCTACGGCTCCCACTCCTAATTTAGGTTTCTTGCTCTTCAATAAATGCATTGAGCTTAGCAATGCGATGACTCATACCTTCAATAAGCTTATCTTTGATTTTTTCTCGGATCACATTGGGCAAGCGTGTTAGTGCATCTGGGGTTATCGCCAATATAATGCTGTCTTTTAACGCTTGTGCGCTGGTGCTGCGCTCTCTGTTAGTGATAAATGCGCCTTCACCTAAAAATTCTCCAGGACCAACCTTACCTAAATCATGGGCGGCATCCTGTTTAAAAATCAAAAACTCACCGCTTAACACAATATACAGGCGATTGTCTTTTTCAAAGCGTTTGAAAGCATGACGCTCTTGCTGCACCAGATATAAGTGGCCAAAAGACTCGAGTAACACTTGGCGTTCGGCAAGCGTAAACTCTTTAAAAAACGCTACGCGATTAATGATCTCTAGTTGTTTAAATAGTGGGACATTTTCAAGTAACTTCATGCAGACTATTCGTAAATCAAACTTATTCTTGAATATTGCGTTCTTTTAACTTGCGCGTCAACGTATTGCGCCCCCAACCTATCTTTAATGCCGCATCTTGCTTATGACCATGGCAGGCATTGAGTGCGGATTTGATCAGTCGTGTTTCTAATTGTGCCTGTACATCTGGCCAAATATGGTCTTTTCCTTTACGTAACTCTGAGTCTAACCACGTTTGGAATGCGTCCAGCCAATTACCATGCTCTAAGGTGTCAATCTGTTGTGGCTTTTCTAGCTCTTCGGGCAGATCCGCGGGGGTAACAAGTTCGCCCGGCGCCATTACGGTTAACCAACGGCAGGTGTTTTCCAATTGCCTAACGTTGCCAGGCCAGTGATATGCTTGCATTTTTTGCAGTGCATGTTTGGAGATGATTTTTGGCTCGGCTTTTAGCTCTTTGGCGCTTTTTGCAAGAAAGTGATCGCACAGTGCGGCGATATCTTCAGGGCGTTCACGTAAGGCTGGTAGTTTTAACCTGACGACATTTAGGCGGTGAAACAAGTCTTCACGGAATTTACCTTGCTTTACCAATGTCTCTAAATCTTGATGGGTAGCAGCGACAATACGGACATCGACTTTCACGCTGTTGTGGCCACCAACCCGATAAAACTCACCATCGGCAAGTACACGTAATAGCCGAGTTTGTACGTCCAGTGGCATATCACCGATTTCATCTAAAAATAAGGTGCCACCATCGGCTTGCTCAAAGCGGCCACGGCGCATGCTGTCAGCACCAGTAAAAGCGCCTTTTTCATGGCCGAACAACTCAGACTCGACGAGATCTTTGGGGATGGCGGCCATATTGAGCGCGATAAAAGAAGCGTCTTTGCGCGGACTGTGATTGTGCAGCGCGCCTGCCACAAGCTCTTTACCCGTACCTGATTCGCCGTTAATCAATACGCTCATGCTTGACGCGGAAAGTTTACCGATAGCACGGAACACTTCCTGCATAGCAGGGGCTTCACCAATTATGTCGGGACTATTGGCTTTTTCACTGTGTCGCTTTTGTTTTTTAGTTTGCTGGCCTGCACGAAATGCACGTTGCACAAGGGAAACAGCTTCATTTAAGTCGAAAGGTTTGGCGAGGTATTCAAACGCTCCCTTTTTAAATGCGTTGACCGCAGAGTCTAAGTCCGAGTGCGCGGTCATAATGATCACCGGTAGGCTAGGGTAGAGCCCTGCAATTTTATCTAACAAGGCCATGCCATCGATACCAGGCATGCGTACATCTGAAATCAGCACCGCGGGTTGCTCATATTCCAGTGCCGTCAATACATCTTGACCACTGGCGAAGCTCTCGGTTTCAAACTCAGCTCGCTTTAATGCCTTTTCTAAAACAAATCGGATTGAAGCGTCATCATCGACTAACCAAACTGATTTCATTGCACGTTTCCTGTTTCGGTGTTGTCAAAGGGAAGGTAGATACTGAACTCAGTGTGTCCTGGCCAGCTATCGCATTCGATAAACCCTTGATGTTGCTCTACCAAAGTTTGCGCGATAGAGAGTCCAAGTCCAGATCCACCTTCTTTATTCGTGATCATCGGAAAGAATAATGTCTCTTTTACCTCATCGGCGATCCCCGGACCGTTGTCGCTGATACGGATGAGCAATGCTTTTTTCAATAGTCGCTCACCATGATGAAGACGGTGTTTAATGCGCGTTGTTATAGTGATCGTACCATCATGCTGTAGCGCTTGTTGAGCATTGCGCAGCATATTCAGCAGAACTTGCTGAATTTTGGCTTGATCTATCACGATGGCTGGAATACTGGGATCATAATCTTTTACCAAGGTGATATCCGCATCGCGCTCCAAGGTGGTTAACTTAATCACCGATTCTAACGCCTGATGGATATTACACGGTTCTTTTTGTGGTAGCTGATTGGGTCCAAGCAATCTATCTACCAATTCGCGCAATCTATCTGCTTGCTCAATAATGAGCGTGGCACATTCTTCCCGTTCTTGTTGATCAGTTTCGTATTGCAATAATTGCGCCGCACCGCGGATCCCACCAAGTGGATTTTTTATTTCATGAGCAAGACCGCGAATGAGGTTTCGAGCCGCTTGAAATTGGTGCATTTGATTGGATGCTTGGTCATAACGCAGGGCATCATCAACACGGCGACATTCCACTAAAATATACGCCTTGTCCGCAAGGTAAACTCGTCTGGCATGCAGACTTAGTGTTGCAACACGATTATCTACGAATACCACGTCTACCCTGTGTTGCTGACAGTCTACGCCATCTTGTAGCACGTATTTAGAGAGCCTCGGTAAGTCAATATGATGATGATTAAACACGCTATCAATCGCCAGTCCGACAAGCCGTTTAGTGCTGAGTCCAAGTAGTTCACTGCTGCTGTAATTGGCATAGTGGATCATTAAATTTTGATCGAGCACTAAAATCGCGGTTGAGAGAGATTGCCAAATTTTATCCAAGTCAATCGAGTTATGTTGATCCATTTATGTTCACCGTGCACCAATATGGTGCAATGAGAATAGCACAGCTTTGTATGCTTTGAAGTAAATTATCACCTAAGCTCAGAAACTAGGGGTTTTCGAACTCGTATCCTAAACTTGTTATTAATAAAGCATGCCAACTTTAAGGTGCCGAGATTATTAGTACTTTGTGTCAAAAAATACATCTAGCTTGTGCCTGCGGGGGGAGCCTTTTTATCGCTATTTGTATGAGCGGTTGTGACTTTCAAGGCACTAGGTATGTTACCGAGTATACAGGCTGCTTCCCTCCTCACACCGCTAATTTACATCGAGCGACGAATGGCGAGAAAACCACCCTTACAGGTGTAATGCGAGTCGTTCAACCTAGCTGGCGAGATAAATATTTATTGCAAACAAAGGCTGAAGTCTACTATCAAGTCCAGGTGGGTGAGCAAAGGTTGTGGATTGACCATCTTGAGTTGTCAAATTCAGCCTCTCTAATACCAGAGGGGATAAGCATGGCGTGTTTACAATTACTAGTTGAAAGCCAGTGTAAGTAGAAAATAAACCATTAATTATTCACGGTATTTCGGTGCAAAAAGAATTTCTGGGTATCGCTTTGGGCAACTAACGTTCCCTTTTGGTTAAACACTTTGATAACCAAAGAATGTTCGCCGCGATTGATGCCACGTAAAGCGAACTGGGTATTCGTTTGTTTTGGACCTGTCGCTACACCGTCGAGAAACAGTTGGACACTCAACCCTTGGGTAAATCTTGGTTCTACTGTGCCCGTCACGTATACGCTGCCACTATTGTCGCGGATTGTCTGTTCATGCTCTGGAGAAGTGATTTTGGCTGTATATCGGATAGTTGGCGCGGTATCAACTTGCTCGAGGATTTGGGTATCAACACTTGGCATGGTTAAGGCGTTAGCGTTAAGTTTGACTTCTTTTGATCCAAGTCGTGGGACATCCGAATAAACCCAATGGCCATTTTTGTCTTTCCAGCGATAGATTTTTGGATTGGATTCTGCTGCAGCATCAATGCTTGTTAGGGCTAGCGTCATGCTAACCGACATTATAAGAAACCACTGACGCACCACAACTCTCCACAGTAAACCACTGTTCATACTTTAGTATAGAGCAGCTGGAATTGCGAGTTACAAATGAATAATTCCCATAATGAGAACATAAAATGGACTTTATTTAAGTTTTTGAATTTCATCAAAAAAGCCCGTAATTACGGGCTTGAGAACACATATGATTAAGAGTGCCAGAAACGCATAACGAGTTTTGGCTCTACAAGCTCAATACCGCAGCACTGAGCGCAGTAGTTGGATAGCGATTAAACGCTGTAATACATTTCGAACTCAACTGGGTGAGTTGTCATGTTTAATTTTTCAACTTCTTTCGACTTAAGTGCGATATATGCATCGATTAGGTCATCAGTGAATACGCCACCTTGAGTTAAGAACTCACGGTCAGCATCTAGAGAAGCAAGCGCTTCATCAAGTGATGCAGCAACCGTTGGGATTTCTGCTGCTTCTTCTGCTGGTAGGTCGTACAAATCTTTATCCATTGCATCACCAGGGTGGATCTTGTTGCGGATACCGTCAAGACCTGCCATCAACTGCGCTGCGAAAGCTAGGTATGGGTTAGCCGCAGGATCTGGGAAGCGTACTTCGATACGACGACCTTTCTCTGATGGGATCACAGGGATTCGGATTGATGCTGAGCGGTTACGTGCTGAGTATGCAAGCATAACTGGCGCTTCAAACCCTGGTACTAGACGCTTATAAGAGTTTGTTGCTGGGTTAGTGAATGCATTGATTGCTTTAGCATGCTTAATGATACCACCAATGTAGTAAAGCGCTTCTTCAGATAGACCGCCGTACTTGTCGCCTGCGAAGATGTTTTTGCCGTCTTTAGCAAGTGATTGGTGGCAGTGCATACCTGAGCCGTTATCACCAACGATTGGCTTAGGCATAAAGGTTGCTGTTTTACCGTATAGGTGCGCCATGTTGTGGATAACGTACTTCATCTCTTGGATTTCGTCTGCTTTGGTTACCATAGTATTAAAGCGAGTCGCAATCTCATTTTGACCAGCAGTTGCTACTTCGTGGTGGTGTGCTTCAACAACGTGGCCCATCTCTTCAAGTACTAAACAAGTAGCTGCACGCCAATCATTAGACGAATCTACCGGTGCTACTGGGAAGTAACCACCTTTTACGCCAGGACGGTGACCTGTGTTACCACCTTCGTAGTCTTTGTCTGAATTCCAAGACGCTTCTTCTGAATCGATTTTGTACATTGAACCAGACATATCAGTTTTGTACTTAACATCGTCAAACAAGAAAAACTCTGGCTCTGGACCGAATAATACGGTGTCTGCAATACCCGTTGAACGCATGAACTCTTCAGCGCGTTTAGCTACTGAACGTGGGTCACGCTCGTAGCCTTGGTGTGTGTTTGGTTCAACTACGTCACAACGAACGATAAGTGTTGTTTCTTCTGCGAATGGGTCTAGCTTGACACTTTCTGCGTCAGGCATAAGTACCATGTCGGATTCGTTGATGCCTTTCCAACCAGCGATAGATGAGCCGTCAAACATTTTGCCGTCTTCAAAGAAGTCTTCATCGGCTTGATGATGTGGGATCGATACGTGTTGTTCTTTACCTTTTGTATCTGTGAAACGTAAATCGACAAATTTTACGTCGTGCTCTTTAATAAAATCTAAAACCGATTGTGACATGTGTCCTCCGACTCGTTGGGTTATTTTTTGCTGCAATGTACTGCAATTGCACACAAGTAAGCTTGATCTGTGCCATATTTTTAAGTTTTTGATAAATATTGATTTTTAACTTTTGGGAAATTTAAGGATTAGCTTGTTGCACTAATTTGGTGCGTAAATGTTTCATGATGGTGCGCAATATTGGTGCAAGCAATTCCCTGTGATAGTCACTTTATCTTCGAGTAAGTGTTTGGAGTATTGGTATAGATTATGAAGCGCAACAAAGCAAAAATTAATTTAATTCGATAGCTGGGATCAGGGGTCGTGTTTTAATAAAAAAAGCAAGGCGCCTTGAGGGAGGCGCCCTGCCTTCAGGGAGTTAATTTTATCGAAGCTAGTTACTTCTCAGCGAGTATAATGCGGGCTTAGTAACAACCCCGCTGGCGGCTAATATTTTTGCCAAGCTTGATAGGACAATACCGCGACTGGCTGCATTGAATTAAGGCCTTCGTCTGCGCTCGGTCCACGACCTAAGTGAAAAGTAAATCCTAGCATCGGCATAAATTCAGGGGTGATGTAAGTGGTATTGACTTGTGGCGTTTCAACTTTACTTCTAATCACCTCTTCGGAATAGCCAAATAGGGCGGTTTGCGACTCCGGCGTTTTTTCATTTTCATAGATCTCAAGCAGCATAGGTATCGGAGTGAAATCATCAAACTCCACCCTATCCTTGATATAGTGCACTGCTTTTGAAACGTAAAGCTGCTCTGCATTGGGGTAAGGCAACGGCGCAGAGAGAATAGTAAAGTTTAAATTAAACATCGCCACGAGCGTACCTAGTGTGAGTGCTAGCGTAGAGATAATCGTGATGGTAAATACTTTTACTTTACTCAGAGAGTACAGACTGGCACTCATGTCTTTGACAAGCATATTACTTTCCTCGCTTCCATCATGGACTAGAACGTGTCAACGACTGCGTTGGCGTTAGTGTGTGATTGAGGGGCTAGTATTTTGCCATCTAGAAGGTGTAGTTTGCGTGTCGCCATATCGGCATATCTAGGGTCGTGCGTCACCATACATAATGTCGTCCCTTCTAGGTTTAGCGTTTTCAACATGTCCATAACGGCATCACCATTTTTTGAGTCAAGGTTACCTGTAGGTTCGTCAACAAGCAGTAATGCGGGGTTACCGACGAGTGCGCGGGCAATAGCAATCCTTTGCTGTTGCCCACCTGAAAGCTGGTTTGGGCGATGTTTTGCGCGGTGTGCCATATCTACTTTTGTCAGACAGCTCATTACTGCGTGATCAATATCGGCATTGCTCATTGGGTTTTTACGATAACGTAATGGCAGCGCGATATTATCGTATACTGTCAGCTCATCAATTAAGTTAAATGACTGAAAGATAAAGCCAATTTTTTCGTTTCGAATATGTGCAGCCGCCGCTAAAGTTAATTGGCTAACCTCAAGATCTTCAATTTTATAGCTACCATCTGTTGGCATGTCTAACAGGCCAAGTATTGACAGCAGGGTAGATTTACCGCATCCAGAAGGGCCACAAATTGACACGAAATCGCCCTTATATATTTCCAAGTCAATCCCACGCAATGCGTGAGTTTCCATTTCTTCGGTACTAAAAACTTTGGTGATCCCTGACATGGTTAAAATAGTTTCTTTCATAATCGTATCCTAATGATGATTTATTATTGAATGATCCGTACTTGTTTAGCGTTTTTATAAGTACTTGTATCAGAGAGTATGATTTGCTGATTTGGGGTGACACCGCTTTCAATTTGCAAAAATTTGCCTGCATCAATACCAAATGACACTAACTGAGGGGTTGCGATGTCATTGTTTAACACAAAGAGCGTTTGCTGGCTGTGTGATTGGGTGTTACTTGGACGCTCAACATACAGTGCGTTCTTCAACTGGTGTGTGCTAATTTGCGCATCTACGTTAAGTTCGGGGCGCGCAGAATCAGGTACGCTATTGACAAAAGTGAGCTCGACTTCAATGGTGCCCTCTTGTACTTGCGGGCTGATCCTTGTGACTTTTGCAGGGACTTGTTCGCGGCGTGTATTGACCATAGCAAATTGACCTACCTGAATTTGTTCTGCCTTAGACTGAGATACTCTGACCAGCGCTTGAAGGTCGTTGGTGCTGCCAACTTGAGCAAGTTCTTGGCCGGCTACAACACTTTGTCCAAGTTCAACTGCGAGCCGTTGCAACACACCTTCTGTACCTGCTCGGACTGTTAGTTTCGCTTCTCTTTCTTTTAACCGGGCGAAAAGAGACTGAGCTTGGTTGATCAGTTCTTGCGAGATGGTTAAATCTTCTGAATGCAATAGCTTTAGCTGTTCTATACGTGTTTGCTGTAGTTGTACTCTTTCTGACAGCTGCTGTTCTTCAAGCTCTGCGATTTTTACATCAATGGCGGGAACAACACCTTGGTCTCTGAGTGTTTGCTGAGCTTCTCGGCGCATGACTAACGATTGATGCTCACTGGTAAGTTCGGCAAGGGTGGCGACTTCCATTAATAACTCGCGCTGGTTTGCGAGCTTTTGTCTGCGAAAGTTTGCTTGTTGACGGTTCAGCTCCATTTCAGCACTTTCTAATTGCTGTAAGAGATCGGGGTCCTGCATCTTCAAAATGATGGTGTCAGGCTGAACTTCACCACCGGGGCGTACTAAGATTTCATAGACCGTAGCTGGATCTTGTGTGGTGATCAGTTTTTGTTTATTAGAGCGAAGCACACCATAGCCGTCAACGCTAACATCTAAATCACCTTGCTTAACTTGTCCAACAATGATGGCTTGTCTTGGTAACTTGAACTCGTCCGATGTTGAGAATAGCTTAAGGCTAAGCCAAGCAAATATCAGCACTAGGGGGATTGCGACAATAAGCCCTACTTTGTGTAGCGGCCTTGCTTGTTTTTGTTTTATTACATCCATCATCAGTTACCTTACTGTAATCGGTTAACCAATAAGAGCAAACGATATGCCAAATTTTATCCTATTGTTTTTATTGGTATTTAATTTTTTTGCTTTACCGAAAGGTCCGATTGTGGACGTGAGAGTTCAAAAACTGGACTGAGTATATTGGGTCAGTTAAGTGGCACCGGAAAGGTGAGTTGGCAAACCGCTCCCTGTTTATCCTGACGATTGCTCAGGCTAATGGAACCAGACATTTGCTCGACGAAATAGCGGCTAAGGTAAAGGCCAATACCTTCCCCCGTTTGTTTGGTGGAGTAAAATGGCACAAATAAGTTATCGTGGTTGGCAACGCCGGTACCTTCATCAAGCACCTCCAAGATAGCAATATTGTCTTTGGTATATAGCTTCAGTGTAAGCACAGAGCCCGCGGGGCTCGCTTCTATGGCGTTCTTGATGATATTGATTAGCACTTGATTAAATAGGGTTGGGTCAACATGGAAGTAGACCGGAGAAAGTTCAATTTGCCACGCTACATCGGTGAAAAGGCCTTGAATGGTTTTGCTCACTTCTAACCCCGACAGACGTTTTATCTCTACTTTTATTGGTTGGTTGAGCTGGCTGTATTTATGGATAAAATCCTGCAAATGGAAGCACCGCTCAAGTACGATATTAAAGGCTTCGTGATCCCTTGGGTCTTTTGCGCGAGTTTGTAGGCGTTCCAGTATGGCTGACACCGGGGTGAGGGAGTTTCTTATTTCATGACTAATTACTCGGATCAAGCGTTGCCAAGCTTGAAGCTCCTGATCGCGCAGTGCTTGCTGAATATCGATACAAACAACAAGATGATATGACCTGCTTTGCTGAGTAAAAGTGCTGTGTCTCACTTGCCAGCGTTTATTGCTCTGTATATCGATGAAATGCCACTGTGGAGAAGGAGTTAACCCTATTGCCTCTGGGTGGCTATATCGTAAGGTTTGCCATGGTTTTTGAAATAGGTGAAAGCAGGCGTCATTGCCAAAGCACAGTTGCATACGCTGGTCGAAAATAAGTATCGGGGTATTTAGCACACTGATAAGTTCAGCAACGAGAAATGATTGCATATCGTCGTCGGTTTTTTCATTTTGTAGCATATCGGATATAGCATTCAGCTGATTGTGCAGCTGGGCGACAACGCCCGAAGAAAATGTCGGCTTGGCTTTTAGGCTAAAGTCGCGCTTGAGCCACGCTTCGGCTTGGTAGCTACAGCGCTCAAACGATAGCTTACAACGATCATAAAGCTGCTTTAGCAAAAAACCTTGGCAGAAGACTAGGGCAGCGATTAAGAGTAAGGTGGGTAGAGGCATGGAAATAGGTATGTTAATCCCCATTTGCCAACTGACGACACAAACTCCCGCAATTTCAATGGCGATGAGTAGTAAAAACTTAACTACGAAATAGCGCGCCAAGGGTTCTTTAAATAAGTGCATATTTTTCGAGGCGTCGGTAGAGTGATTGCTTGGTGATCCCTAGTAATTCAGCAGCTTGTTGTTTGTTTCCTGCCGTATTAGTCAAAGCCTGAGCAATCAGTTGTTGTTCTGCTTGCTCCAACGTGATGAGTGGGAGCTTGTTCGCACTTGGTTGTGAAGGCGTGCTCATATGTAATTGCTCGGGGTCGATTTCATCCGTTTGCGTTAATAACACTGCGCGTTCGAGCAAGTGCCCAAGCTCTCTGGTATTACCCGGCCAATCGTACTGTTTTAGCTGATTTAGTGCTGTGGGTGTAAGCCTGCATTGTGTTTTTCCATACCGCTGACCATGGGTTTTGATAAAGTGTTCCGCTAATAATTCAATGTCTTCAGGACGTGTACGCAAGGGGGGAATTTCGATTGTGAAGGTATTGATGCGGTAGAAAAGATCTTGGCGAAACTCAGCTTGAGCGATTAACAGCTCTAAGTTTGCATTCGTTGCACTAATGAGCCTCACGTCTGCGACTTCAGTGACGCTTGAGCCGACGGCTTCATATTCTCGAGACTCTAGCACTCGCAGCAACTTACTTTGTTGTGCAAGCGGAAGAGTGCCGATTTCATCCAAAAATAAGGTACCAAGATCCGCTAATTTAAACCGTCCTGCACGGTCTGATTTGGCGTCAGTAAATGCGCCTTTGGTATGGCCAAAAAGCTCACTTTCAAACAGTTGCTCAGGGATGGTTGCCATGTTAACGGAAATAAATGGCTGCGCTGCACGCTGCGAGTGTTGATGTATCCACTGGGCTATTAAGCTTTTACCAACTCCATTCTCTCCAGTTAACAGAATATTGGCATCCGTGGGAGCCATGACTTCTAATTGCGTCATCAGGTGTTGCATGGCTTTGCTGCGCCATAACACAGCTTTAGCATCTCCAGCGAGCGCATGCTGAAGAGCTTGGCTTTTATTTTTTAGCTTATTGAGCTGTAACTGGCCCCTAATAACTTGTTCAAAGCGCTGGTTTTTCCATGGTTTTTCTAGAAAGTCTACGGCGCCTAATTGCATGGCTTGGACCACAAGCTCAGTATGTGACCATGCGGTCATAGCCACAATAGGGATGGTATTGCCAAGTTGCTGTTGCTGTCGTAGAAACCTGAGTCCTTCTTGCCCCGATGTAGAGTCTAACTCAAAGTTCATATCGAGTAGGATCAAGCTAGGCTGGTGTTGTTCAAGAAAGCTGAGTGCTTGCACTGGATTTTCAACTTCTTCGACGGCTAGACCTAAATCTTCCAATACAAATCGCGCAGCTAATCTAACTTCTCTGTTGTCTTCTATTAGCAATATTTGTGGTTTAGCACTCAAAGTAAGCTTCCTTGATTTATTATTTTCCTAATCATTCTATTACTCTCCGCGAAGTGCATGTAATGCGGGGCGGGCAATAATATTTCTCGAAGATAGTAGCGTAACACCCGTGACTAAAGTGATTACAGTGGCAAGTGAAATTAGCCAATGGACAGCACTATCTATTGTAATAGGTACAAGCGTATCTTGAAGTGTTGAAATACTCAATAACACTATGATAGAAGCGCACGCCGCAGCAGTAATAGGGCGCAAATTATCTCGTAATACCAGTTTAAATACGGCAATCGGTGTTGCACCAACTGACATTCTCACGCCTAACTCAAACCGACGTAACGCCACGCTGTACTTACATACACCGTAAATACCAAGTGCCGCAAGCGCAAGTGCAAATATCGATAGCATCAAAGTAAACATACTAATGACACGAGCTTGCTGTAAGTGCGTAGCTAAAAGCATGGCCGTGGACTGAAAGTTATAGACGCGCATTTGTGGGTGGATACCTGTGAGTGCCTGATTTATTTCCGCTCGACTAATGGTGGCATGTGCGTGAGTTTCAATTAACACAAAGGGGTAACCAGTTGGCACTGAGGGGATGAAAACCCTTGCAATATCAGGTTGTTTGGGAAGATAAATGTCCTCGACAACACCAACTACTTCAACGCTTTGTTGGCCATTTCGGGGGTATAGTTTAGCGCCCAATACTTGTCCTTGCTGGCGTAATTGCGTAGCTAGGGTCTGATTGACAATGACAACAGGTGCATTATTAATGGCTTCCTCATGAGTAAAGGCCCTACCGTCGATAAGTGTTGCCCCAAAGGCGTCAAAGTATGGCCAAGTACCAGTGGTACTTTGATATTCAAACGAGTTTTTTTCGATACCAGGTTCAAATTGCATTTGACGATTTGAAAAGCCCGGTAGCCAATAGGAAAAAGGGGGATAACCGCCAATGCCTACTTTGGTTACCTGCGGTAACTTTGCTAATGAGTCAACGGCGGATAGAAGCAGTTGTGAGCGCTCCTCGCGGCTCATATGTTGTAGCAAAGTACCTAAGTTTAGTGCTACTTGATAGGTATTTTGTTCTCGTATTCCCGTATCACGTTGCAAGTTTTGCCAGCTTGTTTGGAATATCCCCAGACAAATAGTGAGCAGTGACAGGCAAACAAATAATTGAAATGAGATTAATAAGGTGCGGGTCATCGCGGAAATCTGAACGCCAGTACCTTTACCACTACTTTGCAGCTGTTGAATAATATGACGGTAGTTAAGCTGACGGCTTACTATCCAAGAAAGTAGCAAACATAATAAGATACTGACAGTAAAGGCGAAAGCAATAGTATGCGCTTCGAGTTGCAGCTCTTGCAAACGAGCGAGCGGGCCGACAACCTCTGATTTTAGTAGCCTTATGATCCCCTCAGCGATTAAAAGCGATAATGCTGCTGCGCTGATAAATAACAGCCCTAATTCTATCGCAATGTGGAAAAATAGATGATTAGGCTTGGCACCTAAAGCGGCTTGAACGGCAAAGCTTTTTTGTTGCTCGGCGGCACGTGAAAGCACTAAATTACAAATATTACTTAATGCGATTAATAGTAATACAGAGCTTCCGAGTAGCATCATTATACTCACTTGTGATGCTTCACCAATAATACGAGTTTTCATCGGTACAAATTCAAGTTGTACTTTACTATTAGCGAAAGTTTGCTCGCCAGCAGTTTGTTGTTGTAGTTGTTCATTCAGCCAGTTTTCAAGAGAAAGCTTTGCGCGACGTGCATGTTGTACATCATGTAACTTTAGCAATTGATATGTCTGGATATTATTCCTTTGCCATGTTGGTGTTGGAGAATCATTATAGTCATAACTGATCCATACATCGGTGTGCCAGTTAGGTGTGGATAATACCGGCTCAATGAATCGCTCGTCGGTGACGCCAACAATTTTAAAGCTCACCCCTTTAAATACCAATGTTTGGTCTAGAACGTTTGTATTTCCGCCGAAATAACGTTGCCACACTTGGTGTGAAACGATCGCGACAGGTTGTTGGCTATCTATCCCTTCATCTACCGAAAAATACCGTCCCAATGCCAGTGGCACATTGAGTATCGACATAAACTCGGGGGTGATCGCGCCAGTATTAAATGTTGGACTGCTCGGTAAACTTTGTTCAACATCAATACTGATATTCTGAATGGCCATCACTTCGATATCAGAAAATTGTGCTTGCTTGTCATACGCCTCTAAGCTGCCAGCATGAGGAATAAAATTGCTTTGCTTCACTTCATTATTGTCATCTACCAACGCGCCACGCATTAATACCAAGCGCTCTGCATCTGGATAAGGAAGCGGAGCTGCGAGCAATTGATAGTTTAGGTTATACATCGCTACCAGCGCACCGAGTGTCAGCGCGAGCGTAATTATTATTGTTAGGGTGTAACTGACATGGCTGCGAAGTTTTTGCCAGGCCATTTTAAGTGAATGCGTTACCATATTTACTCCAAATCCACGCACCTTGTGTATCGGTATGCTGTGATAGTTATTCTACTCTACAGGGGAGCAGCAACGCCTATGCCAAACTTACCTTATTGATATTAATGATATTTGTCTTTTATTTACAAGTGTTCAGTCCATAATCGGACGATAAAAGACCATAAATGGACTATAGCTGCGATCAGACCGTACAGAAGCCAGACTAGGTTGTTGATTTATACACGGACCGATCAGGATTATTGAAAAAAATGTTGGATAAACTTTCATCTGTCACATTAATAGTAGATAATACGCGACCTTTAATTCTCAATCGGGCAATCTCAACGCGCATTTTTGCGTAGATCGACTAGGATCACTGAGGGCCAACTTCACTGAGTAATAATATGAGCATCGAAAAGTTAAGAAATATCGCGATTATCGCGCACGTAGACCACGGTAAAACAACGCTTGTAGACAAGCTACTTGAGCAATCAGGTACACTACAGCAGCGCGGTGGTAATGAAGAGCGAGTGATGGATTCAAACGATCTTGAAAGAGAGCGTGGTATCACCATCCTTGCAAAAAATACCGCAATCAAGTGGAACGACTACCGTATCAATATCGTAGATACTCCGGGACACGCCGACTTCGGTGGTGAAGTAGAACGTGTTCTTTCGATGGCTGACTCAGTATTACTACTAGTTGATGCACAAGAAGGTCCGATGCCACAAACGCGTTTCGTAACGCAAAAGGCGTTTGCTCAGGGTCTTAAGCCTATTGTTGTAATCAACAAAATCGACAAGCCGGGTGCTCGTCCTGATTGGGTAATGGACCAAGTTTTTGACCTATTCGATAACTTAGGTGCAACTGACGAACAGCTAGACTTTAAAGTGATCTACGCATCAGCAATCAACGGTTGGGCAACACTTGACCTAGATGAGCCGTCTGACAATATGGAACCAATGTTCCAAGCTATCGTAGACGAAGTTGAAGCGCCTAACGCGGATCCTGAAGGTCCGTTCCAGATGCAAATTTCTCAGCTTGATTACAACTCATACGTAGGTGTTATCGGTGTTGGCCGCATCAAGCGTGGTTCAGTTAAGCCTAACCAACAGGTGACTATCGTCGGTGCTGATGGTAAGACGCGTAACGGTAAAGTAGGTCAAGTACTTGGTTACTTAGGTCTTGACCGTCATGAGGTTGAGCAAGCAACTGCAGGTGATATCATCGCAATCACAGGTCTTGGCGAACTGAAAATTTCTGACACTATCTGTTGCCAGAACAATGTTGAAGCATTGCCTCCGTTATCTGTTGATGAACCAACAGTAACAATGACTTTCTCTGTAAACACGTCTCCATTCTCAGGCCAAGAAGGTAAATACGTCACCTCGCGTAATATCCTTGAGCGTCTAGAAGCTGAGCTTGTGCACAACGTTGCACTACGTGTTGAAGAAACCGATAACCCAGATAGCTTCCGTGTATCTGGTCGTGGTGAACTTCACTTGGGTATTCTGATTGAGAATATGCGTCGTGAAGGCTACGAGATTGCAGTATCTCGTCCAGAAGTAATCCTACGTGAAGTTGATGGTCAGCTAGAAGAGCCGTACGAAACAGTAACCATTGACTGTCAAGAAGAGCACCAAGGTTCTATCATGGAGCAGCTTGGTCTGCGTAAAGCAGAAATGACTGACATGTCTCCAGATGGCAAAGGTCGTGTGCGTATGGACTTCATGATGCCTGCACGTGGTTTAATTGGTTTCCAAACAGAGTTTATGACGTTAACGTCTGGTTCTGGTTTGATGTACCACACGTTCTCACATTACGGTCCACACAAAGGCGGTAACATTGGTCAGCGCAAGAATGGTGTACTAATCGCGAATGCACCAGGTAAAGCGCTAACAAACGCACTATTTAACCTACAAGAGCGTGGTCGCCTATTCATTGGTCACGGTGTTGAGGTTTACGAAGGTATGATCATCGGTATTCATAGCCGTGACAACGACCTAACGGTAAATGCACTTAAAGGTAAGCAGTTAACTAACGTACGTGCAGCAGGTACTGACGAAGCACAAAACCTTGTGCCACCTATCGTGATGTCGCTAGAACAAGCGCTTGAGTTCATTGATGATGATGAGCTAGTAGAAGTAACGCCTGAAAGCATCCGTATTCGTAAGAAATTACTGACTGAAAGCGAGCGTAAACGCGCTAGCCGCCAAGCTAAATAATAGTTAACCTGGACTTGGGATAACAACTTATCTCGAAAGCAGGTCACTTAGAATACAAAAAACGCCGCAAAAATTGCGGCGTTTTTTTGTATTCCATTTTCCAAACCTAAAACAAACCGTATTCTTCCGTTTCTTCGGGCTCATAGCTTTGTAAATGTTCAGGGCGGAAAATGGCACTAGGGTCAATCAATACGCTGTGGCGTTTTCCCATCTTGACCAAACCTTTCATTAACTTTTTGGTTTGAGCATCTATCTCAAAACCTATACTGGTCATTTCCTGCAGTGATTTAATATCGCTTTCGTCACAGTGAACGTTATCTTCGACCTTGTCGACTAGCAAACCGATATGCGGACTTTGGCCATCTTGAGTGGTAAAAACAATAATGGGTTTATGGTCGAGCATGATTTGGTCACGGGCGGATTCAAAAAGTCGCATCAGCTTATTAAAGGTGGTGCTCTTTTCACGAGCGAGCGTTTCTATGGCCTGTTGTTTTTGCCCTTGTGCGCACATCATCAACAGTTTATCTGCTAATGAATGGAGTTTTTCATGTGGTTCTTCGAAGCGTTTTAGGAGCGCTTTTAGGTCGTCATTTTCAGTTTTGAAGCCGTAAAACCACTGACCAAAGGCGCATTGTTTAGGATCTTTAGCTTTAGTGAAGGGAACATCATTAAAAATACTTGCTTCTAAAGCGTGCAGCCATTCTTTATGATCTTCTTCTCGTTGTTTGAGCATATCCACAAGCTCTTGATTAGTCTCATAAGAAGAACGTTTATTGAGGATGATCCCTAAATCGAATATGGGAGTGGGTATTCCCATATAATCCTTAACACCAAGAAAGCTTGGGTTGTCATTAGGTAGGTCTGTTAAGTTTTCTTCGTAGCGCTCAGTTAATAGAATATCGAGGATTTGCAGTGATATTGTTTTTTTCCCGACGCGAAAGTTAATTAAATCCATGTTAGCCTCGCATATGGTCAGTATCAACTAAGCATAGAACATTATTGGAAAAAGGAACGGTAAACTGGCAATTTCTTTTGCGCTGGCTGGAGCATAAATACCTCTTGAATAACGGCGTTATGCTCCAACTCCTGTTGTAATGCGGTTAGTAGGCAGTCACTATCAATGGGCAGGTCACATTGCTGGATTGCAGTCGTTAATAAGTAGGCATTGAGATAGCCTTCGAATACCTGCTCATTTTGGGACAGGGTGGTATTACGAATTGCCTCGCGAAAAGTGTCACAAAGCTTACCTTTACAAACCGCAGGATCAGGCACCACTTCGGTGACCAATACCTTTGGCGTGCCATTTAGTCTGGCAAACAGCTCATTGGAGGAGGCAAATGAAACCGTAGCGTATTGTGTTTCAAGGCCAACCTCTATCGCACGATTAATAAACTTGGACAGTGGCGTGTAGGTGCCGACCATAGCTAGGCCCTCTATTTGATGCCGCTGCGCTTGTCCAAGGGCTCGCTCTATATCATCAGTATTGCGCCTAAAACGTGTTATCACAACGGGCTTTAATCCACGTTCAGAAAGCGCTCTGGTGAGGCTTTTTTCTACGGTTAGACCAAATTCATCGGCTTGAATGAGTAAACCCACCCGCTGTAGTTTTTGTTCATCGATAAAGTAGCGGATGATATCTTGTGCTTCTTTATTGTAGCTAGTGCGAAGGTTAAACACTTTGAAAGTATTAGGATCTTGAAGAAACTCAGCGCCAGTATATGGCATAAGAAAGGGGACCTTAGAATGCTCCAAAATAGGCTTTATGGCATAAGATGTGGGCGTGCCCATAACACCAAATAATGCATCGACTTTATTTTCATAAACGAGCTTACGAGCATTGGTTACGGTTTTGTGTGGCTCATAGCCATCATCCAACACCTGCAACTCAATTGCAGCGGCGTCATCGGCTTTATGCTGGTTATAAAAGTTAAAATGTAGCTCGGCACCAGCCCTTAGTTGTTGACCTATCTCTTTTGCAGGCCCGGAAAGTGCGGTGGACATACCAATTTTCACAACAGGTTGAGCGGAAGCTGTAAAATTTAGTACAGCAGAAGCAAAAACGAATAGTAAAAATTTAACACCGAAAATACTCATATACTTGCCGCACTGTCTCTCTAAGCGTTGTGGTGAGGGCTTTTTTACCAGATAACCCAAGCAAATTAAGTACGACTTGGGTCGAATGTTGCTGTAATATTAGACGAATTACTAATGCTTTGGAAACTTTAGTTAAGTTTTTAAGCAATCGAGGATCGGTTGTGATCAGCTGCCATAAAAAAGGACATACTTGTTGCTCGACCGGATTGCTGTTACGTAGATAGCACAAATAATCCAGCTGTTCACTAGTTATGCTTTTAAAGGGCATTGTAGCTAATATAGCGGCAACCACCTCAGTATCAAGTTGTTGATAGTGCGAGCGTAACTGATAGAAAAAAGCTTGTTTAAATACTTGAGTATAGGTGTTGTCTAATTCGCCTCTGACTTTTTTAAGCATCAAAACTGCGTACTCGCCACTGGCTTTATCTTGCTTAAACCCCAGTTTCATTGGCTGATAGTGACGCTGTGACCAAAACGAAAGCAACGGCGCTGTAAGACCAAAACTGGTTCCTATGTAACTGATATCTTTTGATAATGTGGTTTCAAAGGAAGCCAGTAGGCGGCGGCCAATTCCTTGCTGTTGTACATCTGGGTGTACGGCTATTCTAACGACTCTAGCGCTTTTTTCGGTGACAAAGCGGTTGTCACCAAAGCTTGTCGTTAGCTGCTGCGCCATGAGATGGCCTGCGGGCCTTCGCGTTCCTACCAGAATATCTCCTGCGAGATCTGCAGCGAGTCCGCCTTCGATAACAGCAAGGCAAATGCCTACTAGCTCGTTATTGCAAAATGCGCCCTGTAAGTGGAGATCGGGTGCATCTAATAATTGCCTTAAATCATCCACGCTGGTTTGATAATGTGCTAATGCGAGTAGTGAAAATACTTGCTCAAGTAACGAGCTATTTTCTAACAACTCACTCTGTGCGATAGCACGCATTGTGGTTGGCGAGGTGAGTTGGGGTGATGTCGCTTTACACTCGAGTACAAATAAATCCCTGATCTGCCGCTCCAACGGATCATCCGATGCGTAGCGAATAGGAGTCGACAAGGTGAAGTTAAGATAACTTGGGTAATGTGATTCCAAGTAGCGCTTAAACCGCAATGTGTAGCCTCTACCATTACCCTCATAACCAACTATGGTACTGGAAAAAATGCAGCGAAAGCCAAATTGAGCGACTTGTATTAAAAATGGAACTGGCAAGGCGGCTGCTTCATCCACCAAAATAACCGTATTGCTATCAAGCGTAGAGGCTTGTTGTAGTAACGCATCTGGTGCCAGATAGCTGAGATTAGCCAGCTTCTTCGTTTTTACATCAACCTCGGTATTGAGTGCTTGAGCAAGCATGTCAAAGCAACTATGTAGAGCATGGAAATGGCGGCTACAAATAACAAATTGTTGTGTAGGGTGCTTTGATGCCAAGAGGCCCAATAGCGCGCTCTTCCCCCGACCTCTATTTGCGCTCAGTAATACAGGTGTTTGCCGGTTTTCCAATGCTGTGGAGAGTTGTGCCAGTACGTTTTGTTGCTCTTCAATACCGCAAACCGCTGAACTTGCAGCAAGATACGCTGAGGGCAGTTGAACCCCAAAGTGCTCGCTGATATGCCAAGCTGGTTGTTGCTGCCAGAGTTGCTGCCACCTTTTTAAAAAGTAGCTATGTTTGGGTATTTGCCCCTCAGAGCACCAGCGGGTAATTGCAGGGTCTAGCCAGTGGTCGAGTGCATCTAATTCGGGAAGTAACAACAGCAGTAAGCCGCCTGCCTTTACAGTGCCCGCCGCAGCTGCGATTTTGTTAGGCACAATACCACTAAAGCCGTCGTAGACTAAGTTGCTAAATTCTTGTCCGAGTATTTGGTGTAAATGATCAGGCCAAACGGCATTTTCTAATGCCTTACTGCTACTTAGGATAAGATTATCGTTTGAGTTTGCTAGTAGCTGCTGACACTGCGCGTAGCACCAAGCTTGGCTGCCGGTGATAAGCAAGAGTTGCCGATGGCGCGCATCGGCAAGCTGAGAGCGTAATAGCGGCAGATTAGAGTGCTTGAAGTCTTGCATAGGCGGTTACTAACCACTTACTACCAACATCATCAAAGCTAACTTGAATGCGTGACTGAGCACCAGCACCTTCATAGTTAAGCACTGTGCCTGCACCAAATTTGGCATGCAGGACACGCTGGCCTAAATTAAAGCCGCTATCTTCAAAAGTCGCATGACTGATTGATGGGCTGAATCGACCCGAGTTAGCAGGGCGAGAAATTTGTGTTTTAATCCGAATTTCTTCCATGCAGTCTTCAGGAATTTCACGTAAGAACCTTGAAGGGCTGTGATGTTTTTCTTGACCATACAAGCGGCGGCTTTCTGCGTGGCTAATGTAAAGCTTATCCATGGCACGCGTCATACCGACGTAGCACAAGCGGCGCTCTTCTTCCAAGCGGCCCGACTCTTCATTACTTTGCTGCGATGGGAACATGCCTTCTTCCACCCCAACCATAAAGACCAATGGGAACTCGAGACCTTTGGCTGAGTGCAGCGTCA
The DNA here is from genome assembly GCF_004103285.1 of Pseudoalteromonas sp. A757. Classification (NCBI taxonomy): domain Bacteria; kingdom Pseudomonadati; phylum Pseudomonadota; class Gammaproteobacteria; order Alteromonadales; family Pseudoalteromonadaceae; genus Pseudoalteromonas; species Pseudoalteromonas sp. A757. The sequence goes on along the minus strand of NZ_QNQN01000055.1, from coordinate 35,614 downwards.
TCATTTGTACTGCGTCTTCATGCTCGTCAGCCTGGCCTTCGCCTGCCTCCAAAGAGGTATAGGCTAAAAAGCCTTGTAATGGTGAGGTAAAGTCTTCATCGATAGGAAGCTCATACTGACCACAAGCACTGATCAATTCTTCCAAGTTCTCCACTCGAGCGCGGCCTTTTTCGCCTTTTTCGGCTTGATACATTGCCATGAGACCTGACTGCTCAATGGCTGTCTGTGCTTGTTGTGCCAGTTCAAGTTCTGCAATTTTATCGTCGAGCTGCTCGACTAGTTCAATAAATTTTGTCACCGCTGTAGCAGCTCTTCCTGCTAAATGCTTTTGCGCAAGCACGGCTTTGGCTGCATCCCAAAGTGAGAGTGATTCGTGACGCGCACAATCGCGAATATGGCTTAACGTTTTATCACCAATACCACGGGCAGGCGTGTTTATCACACGCTCAAATGCTGCGTCGTCATTGCGATTGCTGATTATACGGAGGTAAGACAGGGCATCTTTAATCTCTTGGCGTTCGAAGAAACGCATACCGCCATAAATACGGTATTTTAACCCTTCTTGAAGTAGGGCTTCTTCTAACACTCGGGATTGTGCGTTATTTCTGTAGAGTACCGCGCTGTCGCTGAGCGCATTGCCAGCCTGTAACCAAGATTTAATTTTGCCAACCACAAAGCGTGCTTCATCAAGTTCATTAAAAGCGGCGTAAATTGAAATTGGCTCGCCTTGGTTTCCGTCAGTCCAGAGACTTTTACCCATTCGTTCCGCGTTGTTTTCAATGAGCGCATTGGATGCTTTTAGAATGGTTGCAGTAGAACGATAATTTTGTTCAAGTCGGATCGTCTCGGCGTTAAAGTCGTCCAGAAAACGTTTGATGTTTTCTATTTTTGCACCACGCCAGCCGTAAATACTTTGGTCGTCATCACCTACGATCATGATATTGTTGTCACTACCTGCCAGCAGGCGCAACCACAAATATTGAATGCTATTGGTATCTTGGAACTCGTCCACTAGCATATGGCGGAAGCGTTGTTGATAGTGACGTAGCAAGGTAGGTTGTTGCTGTAATAGCTCGTAGCAGCGCAATAGGATCTCAGCAAAGTCAACAAGACCAGCTCTATCACAGGCATCTTGGTAAGCACTATATACATTCAACATCAGCTGTTCATTGACATCATATGCTTGAATATCTTTGGGTCTTAACCCTTCGTCTTTACGCGCGCTGATGTACCAGCTTAACTGCTTAGGTGGCCACTTTTTCTCATCGATATTCATGGCTTTGAGCAAACGGCGGATCATTCGTTGCTGATCATCGCTATCTAGAATTTGAAATGATTCTGGTAATTTAGCTTCACGGTGGTGAGCGCGTAACATGCGGTGGGCAAGGCCGTGGAAAGTGCCTATCCACATACCACCAACAGGGCCATTGAGCGTCGCTTCAACACGAGCACGCATTTCTTTGGCTGCCTTATTGGTAAAGGTTACCGCGAAAATACTAAATGCAGAGGCCTGCTCAACTTGCATAAGCCAAGCTATACGATGAACGAGTACTCGTGTTTTACCTGAACCCGCACCTGCGAGCACTAGCATGTTTTGCAGAGGTGCTGCGACTGCATCGCGCTGTTTGTCGTTGAGGCCGTCGAGTAATTCTGATACGTCCATTGCTTTGCCTATTTGCTCAAATGATGGCAAGTATACCGAGTCGCTGCCGTAAATCCCAGCATATCGCAAAGCAAACCTAATTGAGTAAATGTAACATTATGATTTATAAAGAAACATAAACTGGTTTTTTATACAGTATTTATGTTTATTTTTGCAAAACGTCCTTCAACCGGTTTTGTACTTCTGTTACCAATAAATCGGGCTGGAACTTTGATAGAAACGCATTACAGCCCACTTTTTCGACCATGGCATGGTTAAAGCTGCCACTGAGTGAGGTATTGAGAATGACATAAAGGTCTTTCAGGCGACTGTCGTTGCGAATTTCATAGGTCAGTCGGTAGCCATCCATGACGGGCATTTCTGCATCGGTGATCACCGCAAGTAACTCTTTTTGTACGTCTATACCTTCGTCGGCCCAGTGCTTTAACACGTTTAGCGCCTCTTGACCGTCAGTTGCCGGGATGATTTCTATGCCCAATTGTGCCAAGGTCTCGGCAACTTGACGACGAGCGGTCGGCGAATCATCGGCATGTAAAATTTTACGGCCATGAAACTCATTGATGATATCTTTATCTAGAATGTCTTGCGGGATCTCAACTTTGTATTCAACGATTTCGGCAAGTACCTTTTCTACATCGATGATTTCAACGATGTGTTCAGCGCCGTCACGTTTTATTTTAGTCAGTGCGGTGAGGTAATGGTTACGGCCAACAGACTTAGGAGTTGGCATAATATCGGACCACGTAGTATTGACGATTTGGTCAACTTTACCAACTAAGAAAGCCTGCACTGAGCGGTTGTACTCTGTGATCACTAAGTTACAGTCTTTGTCTCGGTCGCATGGCGGCATGCATATCGCTTGTCGTAAATCGATAACCGGAATAGACTCGCCACGGATGTTGGTTACGCCACACACTTTAGGGTGTGCATTGGGCATTTTGTTAAGATGAGGGAGCTTAACAACTTCTTTTACTTTAAAGACGTTGAGCGCAAAAAAGTGGCGGCTATGAAGATGAAACAATAGCAACTCTAGGCGGTTTTCACCCACCAGTTGTGTGCGTTGATTTACTGAGGCCAATACGCCAGCCATGTTAACCCCTCATTACTTCTTGTAACCTTTTCTAAGACTATATCAAAGAAGTCGATATGTCGTGTTGTTTTTTGGCTAAAATCTGCAGTAAGGTAGCAGTATGTATTTGATAGGGAAGCAATATGCCTATAATTTTTAAGCGTTTAGTTGTTTTGATGCGGGCTCATGTGGATAAGGCCAGCTGGCAACTGTTATTTATGGCAACGCTCATTCATATGTTGGTGACTTGGGGGTTGTTATGGCTCAGCAATGAATCGGCATTATTGCCACTGAGCACGTTCTTTTATTACTACGTGGTGACGACTTCAACAGTTGGCTACGGAGACTTTAGTGCAACAACGGATTTTGGCCGTTTAGTCGTTGCCATTATACAGATCCCATTTGGCCTTGCGCTATTTGGTGTGTTATTGGGAAAAGCTGGACAATTTGTGACGTATTGGGTGAGAAGAGGCATGACAGGGGAAAAAGATTTTGCACATTTGCAAAACCACATCGTAATTTTTGGTTGGCATGATGTGAGAACGAAAAAAATGGTGGATTATATTCTAGGTGACAATAAGCGCGAAGATAGAAAAATCGTATTGGCGGTCACCGAGGCCATGGAGCATCCGCTGTTGAGTTATCCGGAAGTCGCATTTGCGCGTTTAACCAGTTTTACTGATGACGAACAGTTAAGCCGGATCAACATCGAGCGGGCTGACAAAATCATCATTGATGGCGATGATGATAATCAGACATTTACCACCGCGCTAAAGCTTAGCCGAGTAGTAAAACCCGAAGCGCATATTAGCGCGCACTTCTTGGACGATAGCAAAGCACTGCTTTTAAGAGAGCATTGTAAAAATGTTGAATGCTCAGCATCTATGTCTGCTGAAATCTTAGTGCGAGCCATGCAAGATCCTGGCTCAAGCCGAGTACAAGAGGAATTGCTGTCGACGCTACACGGCGATACGCAATTCAGCTTAGCCTTACCAGCAGAGGTAAGCTGTTTAACCTTTGGTGATATTTTTGGTTATTTTAAACAGCATCATGATGCGACGCTGCTCGGTGTTGCGCACGATATAAATGCGCTAAATATGGATCTAAACCCACCTCTGGATTACAACATTACAGGGGGAGATATTTTGCACTATATTGCACCGCAACGGGTGCTTGCATCAGAGGTTGACTGGTCATCACTATGTTCGAAGAACTCTTCTTGATGATTGCAATTGTATGCGCTTACTTACTTCCTGTCGCTTTAGTTGCAGGAAGCAAGCGCAGCAAAGGGCATGAAAAAAACGGCTGGCTGATAGGAACGCTACTATTTTCTTGGGTCGCTTTGCTGCTATATATCAGCATAGTGCCTAAACACGGACGACAAAAAGGCAAAGCAAAACGCTAGCTTTGCCCCGACATCTCTAAAATAATCTGCCACTCAGGTTCGATGATGGGCATGATGGATAATCGCCCCCCTTTTTTTAGAGCCAGTTCGGTGAGCGCAGTGTTGGCTTTTATCGCCTGCAGGGTCACCGGGCGTAGGTGCTGCTCGTATGCTAGAGTGACGCCTACCCAGCGAGGGCTATCGGTGCTTGATTTGGCATCATAATAATCACTGCTTAAGTCAAATTGGTGTGGATCTGGCTCTGCTGCTTTCACCACTTTGGCAATACCGACAACCGCAGGCACTTTACAGCTTGAGTGGTAAATAAACACTGAGTCACCCACCTTAACCTCATCGCGCAGGAAGTTTCTTGCCTGATAATTACGAATTCCCTCCCAAAAAGTTTGCTGCTCAGGCGCGTTTTTTAAGTCATCAATGGAAAATGCATCGGGTTCTGTTTTAAACAGCCAATAAGCCATATAGGTTAGTCCAATAGTTTGAGTTATGATGTATTATACTCATTTGAGCAATATACTTGGTTTGCTACCAGTCCGTGTCTTACTTGGATTTGGTAAAAGTATTATCTCATTATAACGACTATCGCCAGTTCTACTAGACGTTCGGAGTGCAACATGAGTCAAGTGTTACAAAATCTGTTGGATTTACTCAGCCTTGAAGAAATTGAGCAAGGGATATACAGAGGTCAAAGCCAAGATCTTGGTTTTCCTCAAGTGTTTGGAGGTCAGGTGATGGGGCAGGCGTTGTCTGCGGCAAAGTACACCTTACCAGAAGGGCGCTTTGTTAACTCGCTGCACTCTTACTTTTTGCGTCCTGGTGATGCGAGTAAGCCCATTGTCTACGATGTTGAAAATATTCGTGATGGTCGAAGTTTTAGCACACGTAGGATCAGTGCCATTCAATATGGTAAGCCGATATTTTACATGACAGCCTCTTTCCAAGGTGACGAGCCTGGCGTTTCTCATCAATCTTTGATGCCGGATGTGCCAGAGCCTGAAACGTTAAAGTCATCACTCCACTTTTATCAAGAACATGCAGACCTCATTCCTGAATCACTTCGAGCTAAATTTACGCAAGAAATGCCGCTGGATATGCGCCCTGTAAACTTTCAAAATCCATTTAAACCCAAAAAACAGGATCCGGTGAGAAATGTTTGGTTTAAAGCCAATGGTGACATGCCAGACGACAGAAGGATCCATAACTATTTACTGGCTTATGCCTCTGATTTTGAATTCTTACCAACGGCACTACAACCACACGGTTTGTCGTTTATGCAGCCTAATATGCAAGTTGCAACAATAGACCATGCGATGTGGTTCCATCGTCCGTTTAGAATGGATGAGTGGATTTTATATAGTGTTGATAGTCCAAGCGCGTCTAATGGCCGGGGCCTAGTACGTGGCCAATTTTTCAACCGCCAAGGTGAGTTGATTGCATCGACCATTCAAGAAGGCGTGATGCGTCAGCGCTAATTTGTTGGAAAGTGTTCGGCGATTTGCTAACGGTGATCTTACCTGCTGCTTCCAGTAGCATTAAGCGAATCACAAGCTTACTGATTTAATAACTTATTGTTAATAAAGGAGCTATAGTTTTTTTGATAGCCACTCCTCTAGTCGTTTACACCACTTTTTCTGATGCGGCGCTCGGTTTGATATTTCAATGTCTTTAACACCCCAGTCTAGATGTAGCGTGATTGTATTGTTCTCAAACAAAAATTAACACTAAAGTCAGCGAAATTAATCTACATTAATATCAACAAAACGACTCGTCGCGTCGCAGACAGACGCTTAAGACTCTAGGAGAATGATAATGAATAAACCGCTCGCCACAGTAATTGCATTGACGTTTGTCGGATTAACCGCGGGTTGCGCAACGGAAGCATCAAGAACGGTAGAAGCGCCAAAAGTGGCCTCATATAACCAGGCTTACAATGGCCCAAAAAGCCAGTTAGCGGTTGGTAAGTTGCAAAACCGTTCAGCTTTTCATAATGGTGTGTTTAGTTCAGGACCGGACCGCTTAGGCTCTCAGGCAAAAACTATTCTGACCACACACTTACAGCAGAGCAATCGCTTTATTGTTTTAGATAGAGAAAACATGACTGAGATCGCCCAAGAAGCTGGGTTTACTGGTACAAAACAAAGCATTAAAGGTGCTAACTTTGTTATTACGGGAGATGTTTCTGAGTTTGGTCGAAAAGAAGTAGGTGATAAACAGCTATTCGGCATTTTAGGTAAAGGAAAATCGCAAATTGCTTACGCTAAGGTAAATCTTAATATCGTTGATGTGACCAGTTCAGAAGTTGTTTTCTCAGTGCAAGGTGCTGGTGAATACAGCTTGTCTAATCGTGAAGTGGTTGGCTTTGGTGGCACTGCTGGGTATGACTCAACGCTTAACGGCAAGGTACTTGATTTAGCCATTCGTGAGGCGGTTAACAACTTGGTTAGCGGCATCGAGAAAGGCGATTGGAAGCCTCTATAAATAATCTCACAGCTAATCTAAATCTTAGGTAAATTATGAAGCAAACGATATTTGTGGCGACTTTACTATTGATATTATCTGGGTGTCAGAGTACGGCACCCCAATATTATTACGGTTCTTACGAACGTAACCTTTATGAGTTCTTTCGAGGTGACGGACAGTCCCTTGAGGAGCAGGTCAGTCAATTAGAGTCAAGCATAACGCGCGCCGAAGCAGCTCAGGTCAGCCCAGCACCAGGCATGTATGCGCATCTCGGTTACTTATACTTGATGCAAGGGGATGACAGAAAAGGGTTTGCCTATTTTGAAAAGGAAAAACAACTGTATCCTGAGTCCAAGCAATATATCGACTTTTTACAAAAAAATGCGCAGGGAGAATAACATGAAATGGATTAAAGCGGGCTTGGTGCTTTTGACTTTTGCCTTATTGAATGGCTGTGCGACGGCACCTAAACAGGATTACAGCGCTTTTATTCAAAGCGATCCTAAGTCGATACTGGTGTTACCGCCTGTCAATAATACCAATGAAGTTGTAGCCCCTTTTGGAGTAATGGCGACAGTGGTGAAGCCACTTGCAGACTCTGGCTATTATGTTTTTCCAGTATCTTTGGTCAATGAGACTTTTAAAAATAACGGCTTAACTGTGGCTCATGATGTTCACAGTGTCGCGATAGACAAGCTCTATGAAATCTTTGCTGCCGACGCTGCTTTATACATTGAGATTCAAGATTATGGTACGTCATACGTTGTATTGGATAGTGACACTACCGTCGCACTATCGGCAAGGTTGGTTGATTTAAAAACTGGCCAAGTAATTTGGCGTGGTAAGTCACAAGCTTCAAGTAGTGAAGACAGAAGTGATCATGATAGCAGTTTGGCTGGAGCATTGATTGGCGCGGTGCTAAACCAAGTGATTGAAAGCACTTCAGATAAAGGATTTGAAGTTTCGCAAAAAGCGTCACAGAGATTGTTATCAGCGGACTCAAGCAATGGTTTGCTTTATGGCGTGCGCTCACCTAAGTATGGGCAAATTGAAAAATAAGCCATATTCTGACTGTGCTTTCTTATCGGCTGATTGCTGCTATATTCAATTAGACTTTGATTGACAGGTGATCCCCTATGGCAATAATTAGTGAATTTAGACTAGGTTACTTTTGTTGGATTGAACTGTGTTCAAGCGACTGGCAGTCAGCTAAGCCTTTCTATAGCCAACTATTTGACTGGCAAATTCTTGACCAACCTATTGGTGAAGATTGTTATTACACCATGTTGCAAAAAGAAGCCGATGATGTCGCTGCTATGTATCAGATGACCGCTGAGCAACAACAAGGGGGCATGCCCAGTCACTGGCTTGCTTATGTGGCGGTAGACAATGTCGATGAATGTCTAAACAAAGCCAACGAACTCGGTGCGGAAGTGCTTGCAGGCCCACATGATGTCCCAGGGGCAGGGCGGATGGTAATGTTAAAGGAGCCAGGTGGAGCGGTTTTTGCGTTATGGCAAGAGGGGGGTCATATTGGCACACAACGTCATCTTGAAGCGAATACTCCTTATTGGTTTGAGCTAGTGAGTAAAAACAGTGACAAAAGTCGTGACTTTTATTCTGCATTATTTGGTTGGCAAATCGAAGTCAAAGACATGGGAAATATGGACTACACTTTGTTCAAAGTAAATGAGCAACCCGTCGCTGGCATGTTAGAAATGACGGCTGAATGGGGTGAAGACATTCCCCCGCACTGGATGATTTATATTGCGGTATTGGACTGCGATAGTAAAGCTGAATATGCCCAAAAGCTTGGCGGAGAAATTTGTGTACCGCCGACAGATATACCAGAAGTTGGTCGCTTTAGCGTGATAACCGATCCTCAAGGGGCGGTATTCTCTATCATAGAATCTGCCATGGATGATATTTCAACTTAATGTATTTCTAATTCAATCACTTTGCCATGGCAAGTGGCAAAGTGATCAGAGAGCCGGTTTAGAATAGTATCGCGCTCGCCACTACTATTTAGTTGCTTGATAGACGCTGTTAATTTCGGCAGTAGGTCTTGGTGTTTATGATTGATATAGTGATAAATAGGATAACTCGCATCTCGTAGCCTACGCACATAAACTGTGGCGAGTCCTGACTGGCATAGCGCACCCAGCGCAAATAAGTCATCAGCTAAAATTTGCTCAACATGACCTTTTTTAAGCGCTTGAAACGCAGAAACATCGTTAGAGACCGCGTTACATGTCAACTTTTTTCGTTGGCAAACTTGCTCCGTTATTAAACTGCCTTGTATTACCACATAGTCTTGCTGGGTCGACAAAGTACAATGCTCCTTCTTGAGACAAAACACCGCCATTTGAACGGTTGCAAGTGGTTCGGGTATTTGCAGTAAGTTAGGATAGGCATTTGCAATAGCGCTAGTGCGTCCTGCTTCCGCATCATAAAACCCTTGATCTACATATTCTAATCCGCGCTCACTGGGTAATACGACAAGTGTGGGTGTGATATCCAAAGGTGTGTATATCTTTTGCATGAGTTGTGCGATTTGCTGCTGGCCAAGCTGATAAGCGACCAGCTCACTGACATTGATTTGGTAGGCAAAAGTCGCCTTGTGGATGAAGAAAAGGAAGAAGATGCTAAGTGCGAGTTTCACAACATATCCTTACGGTTGTCAGAGTTATAACTGTAGCAAAGTTGTCAGAAAGTGAAAAAGTACATCATAAAAATGAATTCAGTCAGGATTGACCTTGAGTTTAGTAAACTCATACCAATTGTAATAGTTTGAGCGTATAAATTGTGAGGAGAAGGATATGACACTACATGTTTTGGTGACTGGTGCTAACCGTGGGATCGGATTTGAGTTTTGTAAACAATACTTATCTCTAGGCTGCAAAGTAACGGCGGTTGTGCGCAAAGCATCAGCAGAACTAGAATCTCTAGGCGTGGATATCATTGAAGATATAGATGTTGCAACGGAAAATGGCGCGAAAAAGCTATTGGCGGCATTGGGGTCGGAGAAGATAGACATTCTTATTAATAACGCTGGGGTATTTCACAATGAAACGCTAGCGGAAATGGATTTTGAAAATATCGACCACCAATTTAACGTTAATGCGTTAGGACCAATTCGAGTCACTCATGCACTGCTCGATAACCTCAAAGCAGGCAGCAAAGTTGCCATGATCACAAGTCGTATGGGTTCGATTGCAGATAATGGTTCTGGTGGTTACATTGGCTATAGAATGTCGAAAGCAGCATTAAACGCGGCGAGTGTGAGTATGGCTCACGAGCTGAAAAACCAAGATATCGCTGTTGGACTATTCCATCCTGGCTTTGTGCAAACGCAGATGGTGGGATTTGCAGGTGATATTGGTCCAGATGTTGCGGCGGAACGTTTAATTAAGAGAATTGAACACCTAACTATCGAAAACAGTGGTGGTTTTTGGCACTCCAATGGTGACACGCTTCCTTGGTAATTAAGGTGGGCGCATCGTCGCCCCTTTTCAGCCATCAGCCATCTAACTGTGCTAATATAAAGCAAATACTCAGATGGTAACCTTTGATGGAATTACAACAAGACACCCCATTATCACTGCCGCTTTTTTTGTTAGACGACAACATCGAGAATCGTGATATCGACTCTCCAGATGCTGAAGTATCAGTGATGTTGAGTGAGAACCTCCTTGCTCATTTGTGCCAAAACCCAAAAGAAGATGAGAATATTAGCTTGCATATTGATGACTATGCGCTCAACAACATTAGTACGACAGTGACTGAGTTGATAGGGGCGGAACATCAGTTGCAATTGCTTATTAATCGAGGGCCTATTCTCAGTGCTGTCCTGAGTACTAGTAGCGATGCATTGTTTGTTTCGCCTCCAGTAGAAATGATGCCGACTTTTGATCTTGGGCTGGATGACGACGAGGGCGAGTAAATGTCTAAACGTGCACTGTTTTGTGCGGTGGTTGTCGCCGTGCTTTCTGGCTGTGTGGCTTTGGGCGTGTCTAAATATGATGATATGTTTGGACCGGAACAACCCCAAGCACGAATCGAACAATATCACCACGGCGGTGCACGTTACTTACAAAGCGTGAAACCCATTTTGGAGTCGCGTTGTGTGGTTTGCCATGGTTGTTATGACGCACCCTGCCAGCTCAAATTGTCATCTCCAGAAGGAATAGATAGGGGATTATCGAAAGAGTTAGTGTATGACGGCACGCGGTTGTTAGCACAAACACCAACCCGGCTGTTATTCGATGCTCAAACCACGACACAGTGGCGCGAGCGTGGTTTTACCCCAGTGCTGAATGAGCGCAATCAATCTGAATACAGCAACCTAGCTGGAAGTGTGCTTTATAATAGCTTGCTGTTAAAAATGTCTCATCGTTTTCCTGAGCAAGGCATCTTGGGTAAAGAGTTTGATTTCTCTTTAGATCGAACGCAGTCTTGCCCAACCATGGATGAATTCACTACCCTTGCAAAACAACAGCCTCATGCGGGTATGCCCTACGGCTTACCAGCGCTCACGCATGATGAATTCAAAACCTTGGAAGCCTGGCTGCAAAGTGGCAGTAAAATGAGCCAGATTGCAAAGCCAAGTGTTGCAGTACAAAAAGAAGTGAAAAAGTGGGAACAATTTCTTAATCAGGATTCCAATAAGCACCGCCTTGCTGCGCGTTATATTTTTGAGCATTGGTATTTAGCCCATATCTACTTCCCTCACTTGGATGACCCTGCGTTTTTCCAATTAGTACGCTCAAGCACGCCGCCTGGCCAGCCAATCGCACTGGTGAGCTCGGTACGTCCGTTTGACGATCCTAAGATCGATAGGGTGTATTATCGATTGATGCAAGTGCGTAGTACCATTTTGTCGAAAACTCACATGCCACTGGCATTGAACGACGCTAAGCTATCACGGTTACATCAGCAATTTTATGCAGCGGATTATCACGTGGATGAACTGCCAGGTTATGAGCCAGAGCTTGCAGCAAACCCATTTAAGGTATTCAAAGATATTCCGGTCAATTCTCGTTATCAATTCATGCTGGATGAGGCCGAGTTAATTGTAAAAGGCTTTATCAAAGGCCCTGTATGTCGAGGTCAAATAGCGCTTAACGTCATTAACGACCATTTTTGGGTGGCGTTTGTTGATCCTGAAAAAAATAGCAACGAAGCGGTGAACCAGCTGCTGCTTAAACATGATGAAGATTTGGTGCTACCTGCGGCTGAGCAAAGTAATGCGTTACCGCTTTCCAGTTGGGCTAAATACGCCACTAAGCAGCAGGATTACTTACGTGCCAAAACAGAGCTTGCAGATAAGATGTTTGCCGATGGGCAGCGTCTCAATATGGACTTGATTTGGCGTGGTGAGGGAGAAAACCCGAATGCAGCATTAACTATCTTCCGTCATTTTGATAGCGCAACGGTGGTTAAAGGTTTTATCGGCCAGCCTCCCAAAACAGCTTGGGTATTAGACTATGCTTTGTTCGAGCGCATTCACTACTTGCTGGTGGCGGGTTTTGACGTGTATGGCAACATTGGTCATCAGCTTATCACACGCTTATATATGGACTTCTTGAGGCTTGAAGGTGAGCAAAACTTTTTAAATCTGCTGCCACTTAGTCATCGTCAGGAAATTAAACGCTATTGGTATCGTAAGTCACACTTGAGCTTAAGTGAGTTTATCAATCGCAAATCACTAATCGGTGCGCCAACGGGGATAAAATACGAAACGGACGATCCAAAGCAAGAGCTATATGACAAACTACATGCTGTGCTTAAGCCCGTTCTAAATAGGGATTATGACTATAAAGCCGTCGGCAAGCCACTGCAGGCACTCAATAGCATGTCCGTTAGGGCGATTAATTTGCTTCCACAGGTCTCGTTTATTATTACTAAGCAAAGTGACGGTTCACATCAAGCGTTCTCGCTATTACACCATAATGCCCACTACAACATCTCCAGTTTGTTAAATGAAGAAGGGCAAAGAGCGTATACAGAAGACACTGCGACGATTGTGCCAGGCTTTATCGGAGATTACCCAGAGGCAATTTGGTATTTAGAAAGCGAGGCTGCACAAGAGGACTTTGTCTCATCATTTAGCCACATGAATAGTGAGTCTGATTACCGAGCGCTACGAGCGCAATATGGGATCCGCAGGACTCACCCAGAGTTTTGGCGTTACAGTGATTTAATCCACGACATTGCCAAGCAAACACGTGGCGTTGAATATGGTTTATTTGACTATAACCGGTTAGAAAACCGCTAAAAAATGGAGTCTTCGGACTCCATTTTTTATGTGCTTTTCCTATAGTTGACTAGCTGCTTTTACCGCAGCTAGTAGCACGCTTTCATCCAGTCTCACTTTGTAATTTGGGTTTGCATATTGAAATTGGATCAAGCCTTTCTTATCGACTACAAATACCGCCGGCACCGGCAAGGCAACTTTATCGTTCCCCTCAAAATCAACGAAATTTACGCCCAACTTGTTGCGATAAGCAAGGGCTGTTTTATCATCTAGAAAATAGGCGAGACCTAACGCTTGGCTCATACGCATTTTGTTATCAGACAACAGTTGGTAGTGAGGGGATTCAATTGTACTTTTTGCCAGCGCCTCAGGTGAGTCTGGTGCGATTGCAATAATTTGTGCTCCCATTTTTACAAGCTGTGGTTCAACTTCTTGGATCCCCGCGAGCTGTCTTGAACAGTACGGACACCAGCCACCACGATAAACCACCAGTACGGTGATATTTTCTTTATAGCGTGTCGCGAGGTCGACAGTTTTACCTGACTTATCTTTGAGTTGTAATGCAGGGGCATCAATGCCTGGAAGGAGTGGACTCACTTGCTCAGGTGCTGCGGCAATATTAGTGATTTCAGCTGCGCTGACAAAGGCTGAACAAGCCAAAGCAAGCGATAAAATAAAATGACGCATAAAAAGTTCCTAGGGTTTCAAGTTGATATCGACTCAGAAGACCTAAGCGCTGGCGAAAATCTTTCACTTCGGTATGATATCGCTCGTAATTGATTTCCATGAAGAGAGAGCACAATGTCTGCAAACATCACTAAGCTTGTGGTTATGCTAGAAATGCAACATGCCATGAATACCAAAGTACACCAACAATGGTTTGAACAAGGGTTTAAATGGTACCGCGCAATTTGGGTTGAGTGTGCAGAAATGCTAGATCACTACGGTTGGAAATGGTGGAAAAAGCAAACGCCAGATACTGAGCAAGTGATTTTAGAGCTAGTGGATATTTTTCATTTTGGCTTGTCTTTACGTATCGACGGCGAAACGTCATTTGATCAATTAGCGACTCAGTTAGAAGCTGAATTGGCAAAGCCAACTACCGCAGAGGACTTCAAGGAAACCCTTGAATTACTTGCAAGTGCGGCTGTGACCAAGCGTGAGTTTGATGCCCATGCGTTTGCGGGATGTATGCAGCAAATCGGGATGTCTATTGACGATCTATACCGTGGATATGTCGGTAAAAACACGCTTAACTTCTTCCGCCAAGATCATGGCTATAAAGATGGTTCTTACATCAAGGTATGGAATGGTCAAGAAGATAACGAACACTTAGTTGAAGTGGTGAAAAGTCTTGATACAGCGCATCCAGACTTTAAAACACACGTGTACGACGGCTTAAAAGCTCGCTACCCTGCTTAATCCAAAATAGGTAGCAAGGTACGGTAATCAGAGACTGAGAGGTATTCAGTGATCTCTCGCTCTGGTTGCCGACTATCAGGATTAGCAACGGCAAGCAAGTGGCCAATGCCAAACTCTTTCGCAGCATTTAACACGCTAATGCTATCGTCCACAAATAAAGTGCGGGACTTATCAAAGCCCAAATCACGCTCTACCTGTTGCCACAACATTTGACTTTCCTTACTTACGCCATATTCATGGGTCGAAACCAACTTGTCGAGATACTTATCGAATTGGGTACGCTCAATTTTCAAACTTAGGCTGTTTGGGTGAGCGTTGGTCAATAAGATAAGCTGTTTTCCGCTCTCTCTTAAGGCTTCTAAAAACGCTGGTACATCCTCACGAATGGAGATCAAGTGTTGTACTTCACGTTTAAGTTCCATAATGGGGAGCTGTAGTTGCTCCTGCCAATAATCTAAGCAATACCATTCTATCTGGCCCATTACCGCGTCATAACGCGCGAGGATGTCGGCCCTTGCAGCCTCAAGGGTTAAGCCTTGACGTTTTGCGTGTGCCTTAGGCAGACGTCGAGAAAAAAGTGATTATCAAAATGGAGGTCGAGTAATGTGCCATCCATATCTAACAAAACGGTATCGATATTTGACCAATTTAGCATAGGCATTTAACTTCAAAGGCTTTATGATTAGGTTATTCGCCATGATAGCAAATAATGATCTATGTCACATAAAAAGCATCCCACACCACCAGAAATTTTAGCTTGCGACGTCGTGGCTAAAAGCAAATTGTTCACGGTAGAAGCACTTTCGTTATCCTTTTCGAATGGCGAGCAGCGAGAATACGAAAGAGTCCGTGGCGGTGGCCGTGGCGCAGTAATGATCGTGCCCATAACTGCTGATAATGAGCTATTATTAGTGAGAGAATACTGTGCAGGAACACATGACTATCAACTCGGCTTTCCCAAAGGGCTAATTGACCCAGGCGAAACCCCGGTGGAAGCGGGCAACCGAGAGCTAAAAGAAGAAGTGGGTTTTGGTGCAAATGCTTTCTCTGAACTCAAAGTAGTGTCACTGGCACCGAGTTACTTTAATGCCAAAATGCATATTTTGGTCGCTAGTGAACTTTACCCTGAACAGCTTGAAGGTGATGAACCAGAGCCACTGGTAGTAGTGAAGTGGCCGCTAGATAAATTATATGACCTGTTACACCAAGAGGACTTTACCGAAGCAAGAAGTGTCGCGGCACTACTGTTATTAAAAGCACATTTGAATCTGGAGGCGTAAATTGCGGTCCTATTTAGAGCCTTGCATCGCACTGGCAAAACGTGCCGGTGAAGCCATTATGGCAATTTATCAAGCTGACGATATTGGTAAAAAAGAAAAGTCTGATCACACTCCTGTCACTGCAGCAGATTTGGCATCTAATGAGATCTTAATGGCGGGTCTTGCTGAAATAGCACCAGACATTCCGGTAATGTCTGAAGAAACACCAATTCCACCATTGAGTGAGCGACAAGACTGGCAGCGCTACTGGTTACTCGATCCTATGGATGGCACTGGGGAGTTTATTCTTGAAAGCGGTGACTTTGCCGTCAATATTGCGCTCATCGAAAATAATCATCCTGTGTTAGGCGTCATTTACTGGCCATCTCAAGGGCTAACATATTACGCCAGCAAAGATGAAGGTGCGTTCAAACGTAGTGACTCAGGTGAAAGTAAACGTATTTTCGTCTCGCCACGAGAAACACTGACATTGGCAGTAAGTCGCAGACAAAAGCTTGAAGCGGTAAGTCAGTACTTAAATAGTCAGTTCGACACTGTGGCACTTGGGTCATGTTCATTAAAAGCCTGCATTATCGCAGAAGGTAAGGCGGATTGTTTTTTACGAGTAGGACCAACGGGAGAGTGGGATACTGGCGCGTCACAGATCATCGTGGAAGAAGCTGGAGGTTGTATTACCGATGCTGAGTTTAACCCGCTGACCTACAATCGACGAGAAACCACCGAAAACCCAGACTTTATTGTTATGGGGCACCCCGATTGGCAATGGCAAAAGTTGATCAGCCCACATCATCGAACGATAGAATAAGTAACGGCTTAAGTTTAAGGTTGTGGGATTTTTGCGCACTTGAATTGTTTTAAGCATTAAATCCCTTGCAATAAAATTTTAATCCATTATTATAGCGGCCTCTTGAAAAGGAAGTCCTTTTTAAGAATTTACAGGCGCGGGATGGAGCAGAATGATAAATCATTCGTCGGACTCGCTAAACCTGGAAAGAATCGAAGGTCGTCGGTACCCGACGAAGAATAGATTCACAAAAATATACAGGCGCGGGATGGAGCAGCCTGGTAGCTCGTCGGGCTCATAACCCGAAGGTCGTCGGTTCAAATCCGGCTCCCGCAACCAATTTTTAATTGGACTGTATAATCTAAAGAACTCTCCCGAAATTCATCGGTTCACTCTTCATAAATTAATAGTTCCCGCAACCAATTCTTAATTGGGCTGCACAATCTAAAGAACTCGTACAAAAGTCGTCGGTTCACTTTTCATAAATTAATGGCTCCCGCAACCAATTCTTAATTGGACTGCACACTCTAAAGAACTACTCCGAAAGTCGTCGGTTCACTCTTCATAAATTAATAGCTCCCGCAATCAACCTTTTTAGTTCAGTTACCTAAAATCGCCTCAATGGATAGTCAGTTTTTTCGATATATACAGAGAAATAAATCATCCACTTTTTATAATTCAAAGCCTGAGTGTTGCTGTTGTTTGATGCATTTCTTAAATTAGAATTGATCTTAATACTCACACCGTGAGCAACAACCTGTACGCGGGTTATGGAAACCCGCTGTTAAAGAGTGAATAGATTTAGCAAAGGCAGGTAAATCCGATTTGGCAGCTAGCAAGATCTGAGTGATTGCAACAAGCTGAGTTGTCTTGGCGAGATGCACATTTCATCGTGTCCTGACATCCGTAAACTCTCGTGTAATCACCTCCAGCTACTTCAGGCGTTGCTTCCTGAGGTAGTTTGTTATCTTGAGTTAGCTTTTTTAGCTGCTTTTTTTGAAGCTTTATTTTCATTTCCAATATCCTTTTTATAGATTTATTAAGTTTGTTATCACGAAACCGATAGCTTGTTCTGCTTAAAAATAATACAAAGAAGTTTTGTTGTAAAAAAATAATGAAATGTGATTACTTTGTTTTCTTTTGCATGGATGAAGATTATTTGTCTATAAATCTTTATATGGTCTAGGCTTTTACTATCTCTTATTTGAAGTGTATGAAGATGGATTTACATAGTATTAGAGTCAAAAGTTCGTTGCCTACGGCTGTGCTAACGATCGTGCTGTTATTTGTGTTTTTTGGTTTTTCATTGCTGCTCAATAAAGTGCAATCAGCACTTGAAATACAAACTGAGAACTATTTAAGAGCCGTGTCAGTGGTACTCAATGCGGATAGGGACTTTTATCAAGCTCAGGAAGCTTACCTCAAACTATTAGCTGGTGAAGATAAGTGGGTGGATTTTGAAGAAAACGCCGAACAGGTCAAACAGCGATATCAAAAATATATTCAGTTTATGTCGCTCCACCAAAGTGAGCTTGGTAGTTTTGCAACTTTTGATGTAGATTTCCAAAGCTGGTATCGCGTTACGGTGGCGAGTATCAAAGCCCCGACAGATAAGGCGCTTCAAATTAAGTCTGCCAAGTTATTTAGTGCGGTTCGTGATGTGCTTGATAGAGCAGGTGAATTAGCCGATGAAAAATCTGCTGCAAGTCGTGCGATAGTGGTTTCTGAGGTTATTCAAATAAAGTGGGGGCTTGGTGTTGGTGCTTTACTTCTTCTTGGTATTGCGTGCTGGATTGCCTATCGAATCCCTCGTCAGCTCGCAAAGCAGATAAATTTTGTTTCCGATAGAATCTCTGAAATCGCCTCTGGGGATGGAGATTTAACTGGTCGCATTGAAATCAAAGGAAACGATGAGTTTGCAAAGCTGTCGCTAAACTTTAATCATTTTCTTGATAGTTTACAGGCAATGGTTACAGCCCTTGTGCAAGATGGCGGTGAGCTATCGGCTTTGTCGTCAAAACTGAGTCGTTATGCAACGCAGAGTCATGACCTAATCGATTCGCTTGGTAAGTCATCACATACCATTGTTAGCGCGGTGCATCAGCTAAGTCACTCAAGCCAAGAAGTCTCGTCGGTGGCAGAAAACTCATTAAAAGAAGCTGAAGCTTCACATCGCTACGCAGCACAAGGTAAAACGGTGTTGGCAGATTCAAAACAAAAAATCACTCATCTAGCTGATAATATGGAAGCGGCACTTTCCAGTTCGTTAGCCTTACAAAAAAACTCTGAAAACATTACGCAAGTGCTCGATGTTATTCGCGGAATTGCTGAACAAACTAATTTATTAGCGCTCAACGCGGCAATTGAAGCGGCAAGAGCTGGTGAGCAAGGGCGTGGATTCGCGGTGGTAGCGGACGAGGTTAGGTCATTGGCTACTCGAACACAAGACAGCACTAATGATATTCAGAAGATGTTGGAAGCATTCTCACACAGTGTAGAGGACTCACAAAAGACCATTGAAGGCGGTAAGCAATATGTTGATATTGCGGTCGAAAGTTTTGCAAAGGCAACCGAGTTATTGGAATTAATTGCACAAAGTGCGGTTAAAGTGACTGAGCTTTCAGAACAAACCGCTCATGCAACTCAGCAGCAAAACGCAGTATCTACTGAGATTAGCAGTAGTCTAACCGATTTAAATGACAGAACATTGAATGGCGAGCGCTTGTCTGGAGAAACGCACCAAATTTCGGATGATGTACTGCGAGTCACCAGTAAATTGGTGGATGAATTATCTCAGTTTAAAGTCTAGGGTATTGTAAGGTGCGCTGTGCGGCACACCCTATAAAATCAGTCGTTTGAACAGTTATTTAACCTGAGGTTTGGATAAGGGATGTTCTAACTGGTTATTTAGCAAACTTCTTTGCGTAAGCCTCGGCTTGTCTCCATACGCGCAGGGTATTGCCGCCTAAAATCTTTTTGATATCAGCGTCGCTGTAGCCTCTATCTAAGAGACCTTGCACAAGATTTGGATACGTTGACACGTCTTTCAGGCCAACAGGTAGTGAGTCACCCACACCATCGTAATCTGATCCAATGCCTACGTGATCTATCCCTATCAACTTAACGACGTGATCAATGTGATCTAGCACTTGATCAAGTGTGGCAAATGGGAACGGGTTTTTCGCTCTAAATGCTGCCCTAAAGTCGGTGCGATCTTTATCTTTAGCTTCTTTTTGTGCTTCATCACGCTTGTCATACCAAGCACCTGCTTTTGCCGTCACAAAGCTCGAACCAAAGTTAATTTGGATTACGCCGCCATTCTTTGCCAAGGCTTTGAGCATTTCGTCATCCATATTGCGCTCGAAACCAGGCGTGTATTTACGAAGAGATGAGTGTGAAGCGATGACGGGCACTTTTGAAATATCCATTACCTGATAAAAGGCGTCATCTGAAATATGTGATACATCAATGAGCATACCAATTTTATTCATCTCAACCACAAGCTCTTTACCAAATGGGCTTAAGCCTTTCCATTTACGGCGTACGTCATAAGATGAGTCAGAAATATGGTTGCTTTGCGAGTGTGCTAAGGTGATATAACGGACACCACGATCATAAAAATGCTTAAGGTTTTTCATCTCACCTTCAATGGGTGAGCCATTTTCCATACCCATCGCGATAGACATAATACCATTGTCAAATTGCGTATATATGTCGTCGGTAGTGTATGCCATCGCAAATTTATCTGGTGCGCGGTGCGCTAAGGCTTCCATACCGTCAATCAGTTGATTAGCGAGTTGATAGCTTTTACCTTTACCTTCAAACTCTAAATTAGCAGGAATATAAATAGACATAAATGGCGCATTAAGACCGCCTTTTACCGCGCGAGGGTAATCAAAATCACCGCTTTCGGTTGCTTGGCTAACATCATCCCATTTACTTTGGATGCGATATGGAACGTCGATGTGTGTATCAATTAGGATGTTATCGTGAGCGAGTTTAACTGCGCGCTCAGAGGCTTTGTATTCAGTTGCATAGGCGGTAGAAACAGCCAGCGCTAGGGCGCAAAGAGCAGTGCCGAGCTTCATAAGATTACCTTTCCTTTATAGTTATAGAATTTTGATTGTAACAACTCTTGTCACTTCGACAACTCTTTACGATTAGCGATAACTATAAGGAATAAAAGGTTTTCCTAATACTCGTAATCCTCCTGTGCTTGCATTGCTTGAAACTGTTGTTTGCTAACTATATTCACCGATTCATGCAATTCCGAGAAAACGATCAGCGCTTCTCCGGATTTTAGTTGTGCTTTCACTTGCGCTACTTTGCTCTCGGTGCTGACTTCAGTATCGCCATAGTCTGTTCCTTCACGAAGCACATAGTGCTCAATAAGGTTGTCCAGTGTCTCTTGTGGAAGTTGTTGATAGGGAATGAGCATACTACTTAGCCTTACTATAAATTTGTTGTAAATACTGTGGAATAACGCTTTCTAGCCAAAACCTAGGTTTAAAGGGGTTACTTCCCGAAATAAACCCTACGTGACCACCGTGTGGGCTCACTGCGAGCGTCACTGGTGAGTTAACCTGAGCGGCTGTAGGCACAGCTTGCGATGATAGCATGGGGTCATCTTCGGCGTGTATTAGGAGTGTTGGTGTTGTGATCTGGGTTAAGTAGGGCTGCGAACTTGCTTGCGCGTAATAATCTTCCGCACCGTTAAAGCCATGTAGTGGTGCAGTTATCTTGTCGTCAAATTGCCATAGGTCATTAATGGCATAAAGAGCAGGCTTGTCTATCCTAATTTGCGATTGGATGGTGTCTAGCTTACGTGAAAAAGACTTCTTCATCCTGTCTAGCAAGTATTTTTGATAGAGCTTAAAGCAGCTCTTTCTGATCACCTGACAAGAGGAAGAAAGGTGATAAGGTGCTGAGACGACGACGCCAGCCTCAAGACCGCTTTGCGATTTGGTTTCTCCCAAGTATTTGGCAAGTACATTACCACCGAGCGAGAAACCAACCGCAAATAATGGCCGTTTAGGAAAGCGGGCTTTTAGCGTGTCTATAAAAAAGCCAAGATCTGAGGTTTCACCGCTATGATAAGCTCTGGCTTGGCGATTCACTTCACGTGAGCAGTTGCGAAAGTGCATCAGTACGGCATCAAAACCATGGTGTACCAACGCTTTTAATAGGCCTTTTGCATAAAAGCTGTTGATATTGCCTTCTAGCCCATGCAACACAACAACCAACGGTGCCGATTTATCCCCGTGTTTTGCCCATGCAAGTTCTAAAAAATCATCGTCTGGTGTGTCTAGTGTTTCATAGTCGACGGGCACCTGTAATCTCGGCCTAAAGAATCGCGGAAGTATGGTTTGGGCATGGCGGTTGCGCATCCACCAAGCGGGTTTAAATTCGTAATTATTGGCTGTTATTGTTTTCATGGCTTGATTCATAATAGAAACTGCGTCTTTTTGAAGATTGCTCGCAAAGCAAAGAAAGGAAGCTATCCAGTTGCAAAACAGGTTTTGGCCAGTTTAACGTATTATCAGGTGAGGGTTAAGCAAATAAAAAGCACCCGACCAGTAAACTGATAAGGTGCTTTGTGCGTCGTGCTTAATTCTGCAAGTTGGGGAACTACATCGAGCCGATCTTCTACTACTTATTCTTCAATCGCCCCAAGGTAATACATTTAAATCTGTTCTATTGTTCGTTAGGTACTTCAGCGTCCATGACTTTTTTAATGAAAAAGTAGACGTAATAACAGCACAGCAAAATTACAATCCCTAAAAAGCCAAAAGACAGAAACAACACAGGGTCGGAAAAAAAGTCTCTAAAGAATACGTTCATGGCTGTGCCTCCTAATTTGTCGATGAGTAAATAGTAGTGGAGGTCTGAGGGGCTTGATATGATCAAGATCAAGTTTCAATCCTGAGTGAAATTAAACCTAGGCAAAGGCTTGATCTCGATCAGGTTTTATATCTGAGTTGGGTAAATAACAGGGCTTATATTGATTTAATGGCTTAGAAGTCAGTCTTATTGAATAAAGCGTCGTACTCACTCTGACTCAAATAGAGCTGCACATTGCTACTTGATTGCAGTGGCGCAAACGAAAATCGCTGTAATGTCTCCAGCAATAGCGCTTGTTGACGCTTTTCAAGCTCAAGCTCTGCAGCCAGCATCGCTGAACGCAACTTTTGATAGTCTTGGTAGTCTTGATGATGTGTTTTTAGGGTATGGCGGATCGCGCGTTGGGGTTGTAGCACCGCTTGGTCAAATTGCTTAGCAGTCTTTACCAGTGCGGCTAGGGTGTCGGGGGTAATTGTCAGTGCTAAAGTGTCGAGGTAACAAAGTAACAAACAGAGGTTGATATTTTTGTCTGCAGCATCTTGCAAATTCAGCAGCCGCGATTGCATTTGCGGGCGGCTGTAGAATTCACAGGCAAACTGCCAAAAGTCTTTACGACTTAGCATATCTCTCCAGTCTCATCGAAATGGTTTTGCTTTTCTTCTAACTCTTCCAGTGCCATTAATAAGTTTTCTTCTGTGTCATTAAGCTCAGGGGTTATCTTGGCTTGTTTTGCCAGTAAGTCACTTAATTTTGCTTTGTTCTCGTCCGTGTATAGGCTGTTTTCAGCCAAAGCTTGCTCAATTTCATCTGCTTGCTCAGTGAGCTTGTCGAGCTGTTTTTCGAGCTTTTCAATCGACTTTTTCAACGGTTGAATGGCTTTTCTGAACTCGGCTTCAAGACGCTTTTGCTCTTTACGATTGGCATTAGAGTTTTGCTTTGTTTCAGCCTCTGAGGCGCTTGGTTTCGCTTGCTCTTTATTGGCATTCATAAGCCATTGGTAGTAGGCATCTAAGTCATAGCCGAACTGAGAAACGGTCCCATTATCAACTAAATAGTACTCGTCAGCGGTATTTTTCAGCATGTGGCGATCGTGGGAAACCGTTACCATTGCACCCTCGAAACCTTGTAAGGCCATCACAAGTGCGTGTCGCATTTCTAAATCTAGGTGGTTAGTCGGCTCATCGAGTAACAGCAGATTAGGCTTTTGATACACTAGCATTGCAAGTACGAGTCGTGCTTTTTCGCCACCAGAAAACGGCGCAACGGGTTCGAGGGCCTTATCACCATGAAAAGCAAAACCGCCCAAGAAATCGCGAATAAGCTGCTCTGGTACTTTAGGGTCTAGACGTTGAATATGGGTAACCGCACTGGCCTCAAGATCGAGAGATTCAAGCTGATGCTGAGCAAAATAGCCTACATTTAATCCTTGGTGTTGAAACACTTCACCAGCTTGTGGAGTTAAATCGCCGGCAAGTAACTTGATTAGGGTCGATTTACCTGCGCCGTTGCGGCCAAGTAACGCAATACGGCTACCTGGGACGAGGTTAAGCTTGATGTCATGCAAAATGGTAACGTCACCATAGCCCGCTTTGGCTTGCTCTAGTGTCATCAATGGATTAGGTAAGCTTGTTGGATCTGCAAATTCAAAATTAAATGGTGAATCTGCATGAGCGGGCGCGAGCATTTCCATGCGTTCAAGGGCCTTCACACGACTTTGCGCTTGTTTTGCTTTACTCGCTTTCGCTTTAAAGCGGGTAATAAACTTCTCTAAATGTGCAATCGTTTCTTGTTGCTTTTCGTAAAGCGCTTGGTGCTGTGCCATGCGCTCTGCTTTTTGACGCTCAAACTGAGAATAGTGACCTTTATAGACGTTGATCTGCTGTTGGTCGATATGCCAAATCTCACCAACAACAGCATCTAAAAATTCGCGGTCGTGAGAAATAAGCACTAATGTACCCTGATAGGCGCGCAAAAAGCGTTCTAGCCAATAAACAGCATCCAAGTCCAAGTGGTTAGTTGGCTCATCCAGAAGCAATAAATCGGCATCGCGGATCAGCGCTTGCGCAAGGTTCAAGCGCATGCGCCAACCACCAGAAAAGTCGCTAACGGCAAACTCTATCTGTTCATTGCTAAAACCAAGGCCATGGAGTAGTTCACCCGCTTTGGCTTCAATACTGTACCCTTTGATGTTTTCTAGCTGTTGGTGTGCTTTTGCTTGTAGTTCACCATCACCATCCCGCTCCGCTTGTTGTAGCTGCGTTCTCAATACATAGTATTCAGGGTGTCCCTGTAGTACATATTCGAGTGCGCTAATGGAGAGTGCTGGGGTTTCTTGTTTTACCGATGCAATAGACCAATCTTTTGGAATAGAAAAATCACCAGAATCGAGTTGCAGCTCGCCTTTTAGCAGCGCAAAGAGAGAAGATTTACCACAACCATTGGCACCGACAAGACCCGCCTTATGTTGTGGGTAAAGCGTTGCATTAGCTTGTTTTAGCAGTGTTTTACTGCCACGAAGTAGCTCGATATCAGAAAGTTGGATCATAATTCTAAAAGCCTGTCTAAATTGCGCGCATCATAACATGGATCCAATCACTTACTCCAAGCGTATCATGACAAATAAAATTAGGATAAAATGACAAACCTTAGACTCAGTGTTCATTAGAGGTGTCGAGTTGAAAGTTAAGAAGCGTTTTATTGCAGGGGCGAGTTGTCCAGAATGCCAAAAAATCGACGTAATGATGCTCTACAAAGAGCATGATGTTGAAAAAGTTGAATGTGTTGAGTGTGGCCATGTAATGTCACAGCCGAAAGACGCGGTACAGGCTTCTACACGCCAGTTTGAGCAAGTCATTGGGGTGTTCAAACCGGAGTGAGTTTTCATCCCGGTTTTCAATTAGTCTGTTAGTAGTGCGGTGGTGGTGGCTCTTGATGTTGAGGCATTAAACCCGGATCGCGGCCTTCTTTCATTTTCTCAGCCAATAGCTCAATTTGTCGTTGCATTTTAGCCAAGCGCTGCTGATGTGCCTTCAACTCTTCATTTAAGGTTTCGATTGTATCTTCTTGAAAGGCAAGCTTAGCCTCAAGCTCAGTAATTCTGTTTTCGATTTCATTCATGGCTTTTTCACCTGCGCAAATTTTTCCAGTAGTCCGCTGGAACTTTCGGTTAACAGTGCAGTGTCTCGGTCTTGAAAAGCAACGTCAAATACAACCGCAGACTTGGGGCGGCTCCCCTCCCGGGGTTGTACACGCCAAGTTTGCAGTCGTTCGCCATCACTTACTCGCCATAAAATAAGCTCACGGTTAGGTGAGCCGGTAGCCAAGAGCGTAGCGTCTTGATTAAAGCGCACTGCACTGAAAATTTTCTGGCGAGCAATATACTGTAATTGTGCTTTGAGATCACCAGAAGTTAGTTGCCAAATACTCGCTTTTTTCATGCTATCTGCGGTAAAAGCAAATCTTCCTTGGTCATCTAATGCAACTTTGGTCACGCGACTTGGGTGATTAAAGCGATGGATCACTTGCCCCGTTCTAGTATCCCAAAAGTAAGCGGTATAGTCGTTGCCTCCGGTTAAGGCAAAGTGGCCATTGGGAGACATGGCAATAGAATTGATATTTTCTTGATGTCCAAGGAACTCTATTCGCCTTCCGCTTTCTAAGTCGAGATGAACGACAACGTTATCGCTACGGGCGTAGAGTAAATATCGGCCCGCATTGCTAATAGTGATATCTCGGATAGTGCCAGACTCGATCTCGAAATACCCTAGATTTTGACCGTTTTCGACACTCCAGATAGCGAATGTCTTATCAGTGGCTGTAACGGCTGTGGAGTTGTCATTGGCTAAAGCTAGTGAGTGAATAAGGTCGTCGGGCGCATCAGAGTGACGCCATTGAAATTTGAGGCCTTGCTCTTGATTATCCCAAAGTACGGCCCCATGCTCTATGGAAGAAACTAGGCTGTAGTGACCATCCACAGAGATCGCAGCAGAAAATGCGCCTCTGCTGGCATGTTCTACGGTCATAACGGCTTTTGAAGTATCAGGGCCACAGCCGGTTAAGGTGAAGCAACTGAGCATCGCGCATGCAAAGAGGAGGCTTGTCCACTTAATGTTGACGAGTTTGACCATAAATTAGGTAAATCCTCCTTAACTCCGAAGTCTACAACAGGTAGACTAAAGGCACTAAAAACAAGATATTATTTTGATATTAGCGTATTAAAAGCGTAATGTCGTTACGCGATAATGGCAAGCAAATGCATATTGGCATTCTGATCAGAGAATGTTAATGTGGCTAGCACCTTTTCTTATTAATATAAAATTAACAATGGCACCGCATATCAAGCTCTCTTGCGCGAGCATTGGTGTTTTGATAGTAGGGACTGTCGGAGAGTTGAGAATGAAACAGACGATTAAATTGTCACTCGTTGCTGCTTCAGTGTTAGCACTAGTAGCGTGTAATAAAAAAGCTGAAGAGCAAAAGCCTGCTGAAGTTAAGTTGGATACTGAAATGCAACAGCAAGCATACGGTATCGGTGCTTCAGTTGGTAACTTCTTGCAAAAAGATTTAGCAGACAAAAAAGAGCTAGGTATCGAACTAGATCAAGAGCTGCTGATGCGTGGCTTTAAAGATGCACTTGCTGGTGAGGCCAAGTTAGACGAAGCTAAAATTCGTGAAGTGCTAACTGCGCTAGATTCTTCTGTTCGTGAAAAGCAGACAGCAAAAGCTGAAGCTGACGCGAAGAAAAATAAAGAAGAAGGTGATAAGTTCCTAGCCGAGAATGCGAAAAAAGAAGGCGTTACAGTAACTGATTCAGGCTTACAATATGAAGTGCTAAGCGAAGGCGATGGTGAAAAGCCAGTTGCAACTGACATGGTTAAAGTACACTACAAGGGAACTTTACTAGATGGCTCTGAGTTCGATAGCTCTTATGCGCGTAATGAACCTGCAAGCTTCCGCCTAAACCAAGTTATCGCTGGTTGGACTGAAGGTCTACAGCTAATGAATGTTGGCGCTAAGTATAAGTTTACTATTCCAGCGGATCTTGCATACGGCACTCGTGACCTTGGTAAAATTCCAGCTAATTCAACATTGGTATTTGAAGTTGAGCTGCTAGATATTGAAGGTGAAGCTGAAGAAGCTGCTGAGTAATTTGATATTGCTTGCAACGAAAAAGGTGAGATAGCTATCTCACCTTTTTTGTATGCTGGTTCCCGCAAATGTAGACTATTCTGTGTGATTAGAATAAAGGTTATCGATAAGTTCATCTTCCAATTGGAAGCGTAACTCAAGCGTCTCACCTAATACAGACAAGTCGTTATCGAAGTCTGCTAATTCTTGCGTTTCTTGATTTACTTCAGCGTACTTGTCGTTGAAATCAAGTGCGGTATCAGTCGTCTCTGTGATCCGTGGGTACAACGATTGTGCTAATTTTGCACTCTCAGGGCCTTTTTCTTTGCAGGCCTCAACAATGTTGTCATAAATTTCAAAATGACCAGCTGAAAGGTAGTCCATCAAAATCTGACAGAATGACTGAATGTCAACCTGCTCAGGTAGTGCTTTACCATTTCGAGTTGGTGAGCATCCTGCAACTTTATAATATAAAACCAATAGTTCCTGACGCTCTGCTAACCATGCATCAATTACACTATGGCTGCCTCCCCATTTCTGTTGGGCTTGTTCTAACTGCGAAAGCATAGTGATTCTCCTTAAGCGGGTTACCTACCTCTATGGAAAGGGAAACGGGGCAAAAGGTCAACCAATTTTTTCTGTAAAAGCTGAAAAAGATCAAAAGATTATTGGTTTGATTATCGGGAATGTTAACAAATTCAGGAGGATAAAAATAAAAAAACCACCGAGAGAAACTCAAGGTGGTTCAAAATAGCAGTTTAGCTTGTTGCGTAATGTTGTTATTTTTCTAATTGAAGGTGTTTTGTTGTTATTTTTCTAACGCGGTAATTTTATACCAACCTTTTAATCGTGTTGCAAACAGTTTAATCGCTTGTTTCGATGATTTTTACACAAGCTTATGAATTTGTTCCTAATAAAGTGTGATTTAATCTAGATCATAGCGGGACGCTGGTAACGATAGTTTAGATAGTGCCCATGTGCACTTAGTGATACAATCCGCACAATTGAATTTAAGTATTGGAATAGAGACGCTATGAGCGAATTAAAAAACGATCGTTATTTACGAGCGCTATTAAAACAACCAGTTGACGTCACACCAGTATGGATGATGCGCCAAGCTGGTCGTTATCTACCAGAGTATCGTGCTACCAGAGCCCAAGCTGGTGACTTTATGAGTCTTTGTAAAAATGCAGAGCTGGCTTGTGAAGTGACATTACAGCCACTGCGTCGTTATCCACTTGATGCGGCGATTCTGTTTAGCGATATTTTGACTATTCCAGATGCAATGGGACTTGGACTTTACTTTGAAACCGGTGAAGGTCCAAAGTTTGAGCGTCCTATCCAATCGTTAGACGACGTTAAAAAACTACCAAAATTAGATCCAACCGATGAGCTCGGCTATGTAATGAATGCGGTGAGTACAATTCGTCGTGAGCTTAAAGGTGAAGTACCACTTATAGGCTTCTCTGGCTCACCATGGACGCTAGCAACTTACATGATTGAAGGTGGTAGCAGCAAAACATTCGGTAAGATTAAAAAGATGGCGTTTGCGGAGCCGCAGACACTGCACTTACTGCTAGATAAAGTGGCTGATTCGGTTATCGACTACCTAAATGCGCAAGTAAAAGCGGGTGCGCAATCGCTAATGATCTTCGACTCTTGGGGTGGGGTGCTAAGCCCACGTGACTACAAAGAGTTTTCACTACAATATATGCACAAAATTGTAGACGGTCTTATTCGTGAAAATGACGGTCGTAAAGTACCTGTGACATTATTCACGAAGAACGGCGGTCAATGGATTGAAGCAATTGCAGCTACTGGGTGTGATGCAGTTGGCCTTGATTGGACGATTGATATCGCCGATGCAAAACGTCGTGTAGGCGATAAAGTTGCACTACAAGGTAATATGGATCCTTCAATGCTACACGGTACTCATGAGCGCATTCGTGAAGAAGTTCAGCATATTTTAGCTGGCTTTGGTGAAGGTAACGGTCACGTATTTAACCTAGGCCATGGCATTACACCTGATGTTAACCCAGAAAACGCGGGCGTGTTTATCAATGCTGTACACGAGTTTAGTCGTCAGTACCATAAATAAGCTAGACCAATCACAGTCAGTGTAGGCGAGCTAACTTTAGGTTTATAAAACTTTCCTTGTCTCTAAATCTAGAGGCAAGGAAAGTTTTTCTCACCTCAACATAGACCACTTAATAAAGATAATTGGTATAAAACATCAGTGATTGGTGTTCTCAGTTATTTACTCACTGTAGGTTGAGCGCCATCGGAACCACCACCTTGTGGTTTAATCGTCATCTGGACATACTGAGCTCTAGGTTGAGCACCATCACCCCCATTGCCACCACCAGAAACTTGCTTGAGCATTGTTGGCTTAAGGTTGATGATGTTTTTCTTCTTTAATTTCATATTGTTTTCCTTTTTTATATAAATATATGAACAGACAAAATATGGTGTGATTAGCGACTTGGCTG
Source organism: Pseudoalteromonas sp. A757 (assembly GCF_004103285.1). NCBI lineage: Bacteria > Pseudomonadati > Pseudomonadota > Gammaproteobacteria > Alteromonadales > Pseudoalteromonadaceae > Pseudoalteromonas > Pseudoalteromonas sp. A757. The sequence goes on along the minus strand of NZ_QNQN01000055.1, from coordinate 5,821 downwards.
ATCGCCATCACCAGTAGATGCAAAAGGTTTTAGGTATGAGTCAGGGTTGTGCACTTTCACTTTGGATGGTTGAACACCATCACTTGTGATACCGCCATAAACCTGTTTTAGCTGCGATGTGAGGATGTTTTTTAACTTTTTCTTTTTTAATTGCATTGTCATTTCCTTAACCTTGTACCTGTATTGGTTTCAATACGTTAACTCAATTGAATTTTGATAGCAATAAGCTTTGTGTTAAAAAATGAACAATAGCAAGGCGGCGCAAAGAACGATTATGTGGTGGTTAACTTATTGATTTAAAAGAAAGGCAGTCAAATAGAAGGAGACTGCCTGTATTGGAAGTATAGGTGTTACTTAAATAAGGCGTCGATGGTGCCTTGAGCAAGTGGGTGGTACCCAGGTCGTGCTTGTTGGTAAACACGGTAAGCCCAGTCACGCTTGCCATTGTTAATGAGTGATTTGTATAAATTCACGATAAGCTTGCGACGACCGATACTTACCAGATGTTTTTCAAGATCTGGGTAAATAGCCTGATAGTCGTTACCTACTGCTAGCATATACCAAGCAAATGCGCGTTCAGCGTTGGTCGACTGCGTCAGCTTAAATGCTTTGTCCAATGCTTCCATACGCTCAATGGCGAGATCTCTTGGTAAGTTATTAATAAAGTGCAGCCATTCATGTACTGTCCACGAATCGGTCGGTAAGTCTGCAAGTGTTTTCTCGTCTTTTAGCCAAGCTTGAGTGAGCGCATCCACTTTTTCAAAAGCATCAGAAGTTGGGTTCGGTGCATCGCTTGGCAAGCCTGGCTCATAAATCCACTCTTTGGCTTTTTCTAAGCTCACGATACCAGGATATTGCTGTAGCAAGTTTTTGTCTAAGTAAGCGACAAATTCATCAGTAGTCAGAGACTTAAAAGAGAAAGTGCTAAAGTAGGTTTTAACAAACTTGTCGAACTTGTCACGACCAAACTTTTCTTCTAAATAAATAAGGAATAATTGACCTTTAGTATAAGGTACAGAGCTAAACGCATCGTCAGGATCGCGGCCATTAAGCTCTAAATTCATACGTGTATCAGGAGCGGCGATGGTTTTAAGTTGTGCACGCAGGCCGGCCGCGTCAAGCGCTTGCTCCATCACCGCGCGGTCACGACCGAATACTTCTTCCATAATGCGGTTTTCTACGTAAGAGGTGAAGCCCTCATTTAGCCACAGATCTTCCCATGTCGCGTTGGTCACTAAGTTTCCAGACCAAGAGTGTGCTAACTCGTGGGCGATTAGATTTACCAAGCTTTTGTCACCAGCAACGACGGTTGGCGTGATAAATGACAATCGCGGATTTTCCATACCACCAAATGGGAAGCTAGGCGGCAACATGAGCAGGTCGTATCTACCCCAAGCGTATTCACCATACATGGCATTGGTTTTGTCGATCATCGCTTGCGTATCGTTAAATTCTGCGACAGAGGCATCGAGGATTTGTGGCTCTGCAAAAATTGCAGTTTGGTGTGACATTTCTTTATATTCAAGGTTACCTGCGCCAATTGCAATTAGGTATGGTGGGATAGCTTGTGGCATATCAAACCAATAATCGCCATCTTTGATCAATGCACCGGTATTGTCCGCACTCATAACTGCTCGTACATCTTTAGGTGTATGTACACGAGCTGAGTAAGTCACACGCATTGCTGGCGTATCTTGCACTGGGATCCAACTACGAGCATGAATAGCTTGAGACTGGCTATACATAAATGGGTGAGACTTACTTGCGGTTTGCTGCGGTGTTAACCACTGTAGGCCTGATGCTACTGGCAAGCTGTTGTAGTAAATACGCGCTTTCTTAGCTTGCTCTTTAAAGTGAATAGTTAACTTTGCACCTTTCACATCATCGCGCTTGGCGAGATCAAACTTGGCAGTATGCCATTTATCATCTTTACCTTGGTACATCACTTTGTCGATTTCGAGGTCACGCGTATCTAGTACCAGTGTTCTTGCTTGGCGGTTTTGCCAATCAAGCGTGTGTTCAACAAAACCTTCTAGTTGTTTATCTTCAAAGTCAACGTCTAGGTCTAAATGCAAGTGTGTGGTAATAACGTCGTTAAGATTGGCGTAAGTGTGTTGGTCAACGGCTGCGTTTACATCAGCAGTGTGGACAAGGCCAGCCATGGCAAGGCTGAGCGTAAGTGCCGAAAGTTTAATCATAATGTTGCTCTTATAAAAAGAATATTCCCAATTAGAGCGGCTAACATAACTAATTTCTGACCATTTAAATAGTCTAAGCCGATGGGTTACATAAAATGATGGGCAAGATGACGTTAATGCGTAAGTCAGGGCAATGCGCTACACTAGCGCCAGTTTAGTTAATATTGGCAAGGTGCTGCAGTGACAAGTTTGCAGTCTTATCACACTTTTTCGCTGCCGTCGGGTTGCGAGTCCCTTATTGTTATCACAGATCCACATACGCTGGTTGAGCTCGATTTCAGTCGTCCTTTCTTTTTAATTGGGGAAGGGAGCAATACTATTTTTCTGGAAGACTATGCTGGAACCGTTGTTAAGCTTGCGACCTTAGGTATCGATATTGCTCAACAAGATGACAGTTATATCGTTACAGTTGCCGCTGGAGAAAACTGGCACCAGCTCGTTACAAAGCTGCTTGATAAAGGAATTGATGGGTTAGAAAACCTCGCATTGATCCCTGGTACTGTTGGTGCGGCACCGGTACAAAATATCGGTGCCTACGGCGTTGAAGTATCGCAATTTATCACAGAAGTTAAAGGATTTGATATCGCCGAACGGCGCTTCACAACATTAACGAATGCAGAGTGTGAATTTGGCTACCGTGATTCAGTCTTTAAACATCGTCTAAAAGAGAAGTTTGTCATTACAGAAGTGACATTTACTTTGCCTAAACGTTGGCAGCCAACGCTAAGTTATGGCCCACTACAAAGCTTGGGTGATACAGCAACCGCACAAGAGATTTACGAAGCGGTGATAGTTACTCGAAACGGTAAATTGCCCGACCCTGCGACACTTGCAAATGCTGGGAGCTTTTTTAAAAACCCAGTAGTTGATAGGGCGTTTGCATCTCAGTTGCAAAGTAAATTTCCAGAGATGCCAGCGTTTGATGTAGACAATGACCATGTCAAACTCGCGGCTGGCTGGTTGATTGACAAAGCGGGTCTAAAAGGCTGCCACCGTGGAGCCATTCGTGTGTATGAGAAACAAGCATTGGTACTTGTTCATAGTGGTGGCAGCACTGGTGAAGACTTAAAACAGTTAGTGAGCCATATTCAGCAAACCGTTTGGCAAAAATTTGCTGTGTTACTCGAGCATGAAGTGCGCCTTATAACAAAGCATGGTGAATGTCAGTTGCAAAGTGTGGAATATCATGAAAAAGCCTGATCATAAAAAGCAAACGATTTTAGCGGCTTTGAACAAAGGAGAGTTTGTCTCAGGGCAGGAGTTGGGCGAGCAATTGGGTATTAGTCGCGCGGCTATTGCAAAGCATATTGCGGCGTTGCAAGAGATGGGCATTGATATATTTCGAGTAAACGGCCGCGGCTATAAGCTCAATTATAGCTTACCGCTTATTCATCAAAATAAGCTGAATGCCCTGTGGCAACAGCAATTTCAAAGTGAGTGTCCAATCGAATATCACGCAATTATAGACTCAACGAATAGCGAGCTGGTGCGCCGTTTGCAGGACAAGCAGAATATGGGCTCAGGCCATGTCTTGGTGGCTGAAATGCAGCAAGCTGGTAGAGGCCGTAGAGGTCGAGTGTGGCAATCGCCCTTTGGTGCTAACCTTTATTACAGCTATTACTGGCAGTTTGATGCTGGTATGCAAGCGGCGATGGGCTTATCCATAGCTGTAGGACTTGCGGTATATGACGCGTTAAAGGCCCTGTATGGTATTTCCGTTGAATTAAAATGGCCAAACGACATTTATCTCAATCAGCAAAAATTGGCGGGGATTTTGGTTGAGCTAGAGGGGCAAGTGGAAGGACCTTGCCACCTCGTGATTGGGATTGGGCTAAATATATGTATGCCAGAATCTGCTTCTAAACACATAGACCAAGCCTGGACAGATCTGCAAACGCACTTAGGCCAAATTGATAAAAATCAATTAGTGGTGCAGCTCACTCATTCTTTGTCTGAGCGGCTTGCCCAGTATAAAGAGTCTGGACTGAGCGAAATGGTGACCGAGTGGAATAGCCTAAATGCTTTTAAGGGGGACGCAGTTACACTGAGTACCGGACAAAGAGAGTGGTGTGGGATCTGTGAAGGCATCGATATGCAAGGTGGCTTATTACTTAGGCAAGATGGTGAGCTTAAAGCTTTTTATGGCGGTGAGATCTCTTTAAGAAAGGGGACATCATGAAGCTGTTAATTGATGTAGGCAATACTGCGGTCAAATATGCCATTGAGCAGGAAAGTAGTATTCGTCTAGTAAAAGAAGGGGATGTTGACTGGCAGAGGCTAACTGCAATTATTTGCTCTCAGGTTGGAAAGGGAGCGGGATTACAGTGGGTGGAAAGCCGCGCCTCCGAGTTTGGTCTTGTGCTAGAACAAGCACAAGTATCAGCAAGCCGCGCAGGGGTAACATGTGCCTATCCTACATTTCAAAACCTAGGCATTGATCGATGGCTCACCGTCTTGGCGGCGCATGATCTGTATCCTGAACAAGATGTCATCGTGATTGATTCAGGCACAGCTACTACGGTTGATGTAGTAACTGCAGAAGGCAAGCATCTGGGTGGGTGGATTGTTCCAGGGATTGATTTGATGATCTCTAGTATTACAGCACGTGCAGAGCGGGTATTTTGTGATGAGAACACGCCGTTTGCCGCAGAATTTGCTAAAAATACACCAGAAGCGGTGAAAAATGGTGCCTTAGCCGCAACGCTTGGGCTTGTGCACAGCGCAAAGCAGTTACTTAATAATGAGTCTGCACTGGTATTATGTGCAGGTGGATATGGAGAACTTATTAAAAACCATATCGAGTCAGCGGTTTTCGATGACCTCTTGGTATTCAAGGGTCTGTCAGTTTGGTGGAAAAACCCACAATAACTGTAAAAATGTCATGGGATTGGCTTAAAACTGAGCGTTTGAACAATAAATTTAAGATTTTTTGCATATTCCTGTTGCATCGAGTCAATGGTTGCTCTAATATCTCGCCCCGTACTAAAGCAGTGCCGACTTAGCTCAGTTGGTAGAGCAACTGACTTGTAATCAGTAGGTCATCCGTTCGACTCGGATAGTCGGCACCATCTTTTTACCCTATCTTGTATAGGATGCTTTAGGAAAGAATTTTACGTGGAGGGGTTCCCGAGCGGCCAAAGGGATCAGACTGTAAATCTGACGGCTCAGCCTTCGCTGGTTCGAATCCAGCTCCCTCCACCACTTTATTCTTGACGGTTAGAGGTAGTTAAGAACAGGTTCCTAAAGCGGGCATCGTATAATGGCTATTACCTCAGCCTTCCAAGCTGATGATGCGGGTTCGATTCCCGCTGCCCGCTCCAGTTCGTCTGGCGTGCTGATATAGCTCAGTTGGTAGAGCGCACCCTTGGTAAGGGTGAGGTCGGCAGTTCAAATCTGCCTATCAGCACCAGTCTCCGAAGAATCTTCTCAAATACTTCCTTTGAATTGTCGAAAAAATATTTATAATAGACTGAATAATTCTAATCCACACTCGTCGTGGATTATTTTTATATGTAATCTAGATACACAAAACTTATAGGTTTCGTCATGGCAAAAGAAAAGTTTGAACGCGTAAAACCGCACGTAAACGTAGGTACAATCGGCCACGTTGACCACGGTAAAAC
>NZ_QNQN01000056.1:0-92830 GCF_004103285.1 Pseudoalteromonas sp. A757 | reverse complement strand
GCCAGACAAGACTTAGCCGACATCCTGTCGGCATATTGCATATCGACTTATGCTTTTCGGGTGTGATGGAGGGGGAAATAAGTTGCTTGTGAGATCGTCTACGATTTTTACGATTAAGCCGTTTGCAAGGGTTACAAAAACTATCAGCGTAGCCTCCAAGCTCACAGTGTAAATAGTTTTGTGGGAGGCGGTTCACCCGCCGAGAAGTATGTTTTTCGGTTGCGGTAAAGGGATTAGTATTGACTGCGAGTTCTAGTTTTTCTCTTAAAAGTAGCTAAGTAGTTTGCAAGCACCACAAGAATTTATCAGCGCCTTGTGTCTCCCTCATCACACCCAAAGTAAATTGCCAATGAGTCATTTCAACGCATGGATGCGTGAAAAGCGGTGACAGGGCCAAGGATGGCCCTTACACAGCGGTGACGTTCATATTGGTAATTTACTTGAGGAGTCAGTGTGGTGTTGGGAGTGCCTTTTCTTTTGCTACATTTTCTTTGGGCAAGCAAAGAAAAGGTAGTCGTAGCCCATGGATGGGCGTCGAAATCGGTCAGGAGGACGAGCTGGCTTTACGATACATTTCGAGTTATCAGCCGTTAGCAACATAAACCTCCATGTTTAATATCAAAGCGCATCCATGCGCTCCTCGTTCATTCTTTTTAAACGACGAAAAAGAACGAACCAAGAAAACGTCGCCCCAACATCACACTCAATCCTCCAATCCTAAGCCGATATAGTGCAACCGTCTTGTAAGGCACATCCATGATGCCAGACAAGACTTAGCCGACATCCTGTCGGCATATTGCATATCGACTTATGCTTTTCGGGTGTGATGGAGGGGGAATAAGTTGCTTGTGAGATCTTCCAAGGTTTTAGCCGTAAAGCTGCTGAAAGTATTGTAAAAACTATCAGCGTAGCCTCCAAACTCACAGTGTAAATAGTTTTGTGGGAGGCGGTTCACCCGCCGAGCAGTTATGTTTTTCGAGTGATGAGGGGGTCTTTTCTTTAGGCGTCAAAGAAAAAGTAGTCGTAGCCTATGGGGGGCGAAGTCAGTCAGGAGGGGGAGCTGGCTTAACTCATAACAGCGATATATGGACAGGAATGTTGAGCGTGATACATGAATTAAACAGAATTCATGGCCATTAACCCAATTCTGTCAATTTATAGTAGAATAGCTAACTTAGTGATGAGGTACTGCTGCTGTGTTAAAAGCGTTTAGTACCCTATGTTGTATCCTTTACTTATCTCTTGCTTCGTATGAATGGTGCTATGGTAGGTGTGAGTTTGGCAAGGTATTCAACATATGAGCTTTTAAAGTTAATTAATACAGGTGGTTATAATGGCAATACAGTGGTTCCCAGGGCATATGAATAAAGCGCGCAATGAGATCAAAGAGATCATGCCGCAGATGGATGTCATTATTGAAGTGCTGGATGCTCGTATTCCATATAGTAGCGAAAACCCGATGGTAGGGCAGTTACGCGGTGATAAGCCTGTTATCAAAATCATGAACAAAGCGGACCTTGCCGATCCTGAACTGACCAAGCAGTGGATGGAGTATTTTGAACGTGAGAGCGGTGTAAAAGCGCTGGCGTTTGGTCATGATAAGGCGAATGAAGTACAGCGTATTAATGCGCTTTGCAAAAAGCTTGCACCTCATAAAGTGGGTCAAGATAAGCAGCTAAAAGCCATGATCATGGGTATTCCAAATGTGGGTAAATCGACGCTTATCAATACACTTGCCGGCAGAATTGTTGCAAAAACCGGGAATGAACCTGCGGTAACTAAAGCGCAACAGCGTATTAAGCTTGAAGACGGCATTATGCTTTACGATACGCCGGGTATGTTGTGGCCAAAGGTTGAGAACGAAAACTCGGGCTATCGTTTGGCGGCAACGGGTGCTATTCGCGATACGGCTATCAATTATGAAGAAGTGGCGAGTTACACCGCTGAATATCTGCTAGGTGCATATCCAGAGCTTTTAAAAGCACGTTACAAGCTCGACGAATTACCGGACTGTGATTGGACATTTATCGAAATGGCTGGCCGCAAGCGCGGTTGTGTAAAGGGTGGCAATCAGGTCGATACGCATAAGATGTCTGAGATTTTAATCAACGAACTGCGCGATGCTGTTATTGGGCAGATCACGATGGAAACACCGGAAATGCGTGAGTCGGAAGAGGAAATGGTTGCTGAACTAAGAGCACAAGCTGAGGCCAAAAAGGCTGCGCGTGAAGACGAAAAACGTCAGCGCCGCGCAAGAGCGCGTAAGAATCGCCGCTAAGCGGCGAATTTGGTTTGATTCCGGCCTTGTTTGGCACGATAGAGCGCGGCATCGGCGCGCTTTATAAAACCATCTTCTGATTCATCAATATGGTATTGTGCAACGCCAATACTGACTGTCACTTTGACCTCACATTCGGCCTGCTCTAGTGCAACATGGATCTTCTCAGCAATCGCAATTCCTTGCTCTAACGTTGCTTTGGGTAGCAATACCATAAACTCTTCGCCTCCCCAGCGGCACAGCAAACCGCTGTTTTCTATCTGGCGTTTACATACGTTCGAGAAGCATTGCAGCACTCTGTCGCCTACCACATGGCCATGTTGATCGTTCACTTGTTTAAAGTGGTCAATGTCCATCATCAACATCACTACAGGGGTTGATTGGGTGCGCGCCTTCGCTAAATGGTGCTGAAGCAGGGGCTCGAAGGCTTGACGATTAAAGGTATCGGTGAGTTTGTCGTACTTCGCCATTTTTTCTAAGCGTTTTTGATAATGATTAAACGTCAACTGCGCCACGGCCAATATTAATAGGGTGACGAGGCTCCCTACCCATAAATTGGTTGTGAGGATGTCGCTTATTCCACTTGATTTATCTATTGTTTGCTCAACAATTAAGTACCAGCCTATTGAGTCCAAATAGCGCGAATGAACAAACTCGGCATGGTCGTCGGTTTCCAACTGAAATTGATATTCAGATTGATTGAGCAGCGCCGTTGCTTGGGTTGGAAAACGGTCATGAATACTGGTGCCAGATAGAGTTTGATCGTTAAAAAATAATAGCCTGCCTTTGTGGTCAATAAAATACAGCTTGCGCGCGTAACTGGCTTCGTATTGTTCAATTAAATTGTGTAAATCAGCCAATAAGATACCAACCCCAACAACACCAATTACATCGTTGTTTTGTTTTATTTTATGATTAACATAAACAATAGCTTCGTTGTTGTCTCTTGGATCTATATCAACATTGAGCGCATAATCTGTATCGTTATGCAGGCTTTCTCGATACCAATCGTTTTGTTTGGCACGGATGTCTAACTGCTGGGAGTTACCATCAAAGTGGTAATAAGTGAGGCTCTTGTCATCCACTAAAAAGCTCGTTTTTGCGTGATGTAATGCTCGAGTACCTTCTAAGTAGCTGAAAATAAGCGTAGGGTCTTGCTGTGAAGACGTTAGCCAACGTTTAATAAAGACGTTATTTGCCATTTGCTGAGAAATAATGATTGGAGCTTGCAGCCGTTTTTGGATGTCTAAATCAATCAGATGGCTGGTGAGTGGTAGAGCATCATCGCTCACTCCTTTATACAACGACTGTTTAGCGTGCTCGATGCTTATCCAGCTGGTGAAAATAAACCCTACCAGCAGCAGCAGGCTTAACAACATGTTATAACGGTAGCGTCGAGCGTTCATATTATTGTTATTTTTGGAAAAATAGAATGATACGGATTCTAATAAAAGAAAACGATTACACGACATTACAGCTGAATAAACGCTGATAGAAAATGTAGGCATAAAAAAAGCCCTGAGCCGGGCTTTTTGATTCATATCTACCGTCACCGATATGAGCAATGTAGCAAGTAAAAAGTGGTTGCCAGTGATACACATCAAGGGGCGTTGTAGCACATCACCGACAACACGATTCAGGGTCGAATCAGCAAGAGTATGTCCTCTTGTTGATATTGATTATCAATTAGATTTACCCTTGGGTCAACATCTTTTTGAAAATAATTCTCATTAATATTTGTGTGGTTGTTTTTCGGTAAGCGCTGAAAGTAGATATAAATTTTGGGCATAAAAAAAGCCCTGAGCAGGGCTTTTTACGTTCATATCTACCGTCACCGATATGAGCAATGTAGCAAGTAAATTGTGAGAATAAACTTAGTCAGGTTTAGGGGCGACTGAATTAAGTTCATTCAAGCCATTAACGTTGGCCAGCCGTGTTTCAGGGTCGAGAAACAAACTAGAGTACCAATGCCAATCTCAAGATAGCGAGTACATCTGGTAGACAGGGCTTTACAACTATCAACCTTACTAACTGAGTTGGCGAAACAACACGTTGCCGTCTTGTTGATAGTGATTATCAGTTAGATCTAACAATGAGTCAATACTTTTTTGAAAATAATTCTCATTAATATTAGGGTGGCTATTTTTCTAGCAAATACCGAAGTAAAAATAAACTTTGGACATAAAAAAAGCCCTGAGCAGGGCTTTTTGATTTCATATCTACCGTCACCGATATGAGCAATGTAGCAAGTAAAAGTGGAGTTAGCGTCTAAATACGAGGAGCAATGCAAGTGCCTGCTAACGTCCTTTGGTAGTTGTGGATACCAGCCTTGTTTCGGGTCAAGAAACTATTGTGATAACAAGTTGAGCCGTCACTCTCGTCTTGTTGATATTGATTATCAGTTAGATTTGTAGAACTGTCAACGGTCTTTTTGAAAATAATTCTTATTTAGATCTAAGTGGTTGGAATTACACCAAATTTAAATTTATTGAGTGTATTGTTTTATTAATGTGATGGTTTTTGGTGTGTTTTATATCTATTTCTGTTTTTCGAAGGGGAAAGCTTTAATTATCTCGAGACTTTGGTTAATTAGTATAGAAGAAGTAAAAGCCGACCAAAGCTACGGTAGCATTGGCCGACCAGAGAGAAGCTATCATTTAAATTAAGGGTGTGCCTGTAGTGACTGCCATGGGATCACCGGCGCATCATTGCTGCTTGGGCGAGTAAATTCGCTGAGGTAAGGCGTGGGTCCCGTGAAGAAACCTGTATTACGTAAGTAAAACCGGTTTTGCTCCTCACCACCTTGATAATCCAAACGCGACCCTTTTCTGGCGGTGGCGTCATAAGTGAATTTAGCTTGATTTAACTCAACCCAGTTACCCTGGGTGTCACGCAAAAACTGACGGTTATAAAATGCTTTACGCTCAAGCTGTCCGGCTTCGGGTAAAAAGTTTTCCAAAAAGCTATGCGGTCTTGCAACATAGGTATTGGTTTCAGGGCGGCTAAAGGCTGCGATCAGCTTCCATTGACCGGTTTCTGGCGCATAAAAATAGCCTCGATACTCAGTATGGCCTGCATTAATTGTACTGGGCTCAATATTGACTAAAAAGCGATATGTCGTATCAGGCTGCCAGTTATAACGTAAATAGCTTTGTCCTCCAGAACCTTCATTGCCAAATTCACCGACGTAAACGCCTTCGCCTTTAGCGAGTAATTTGATTTTAAGATTGTCAGGAATCGTGCTCGGATCATCGGTTTGATATGGGCTCCAAACCGAAAACAGCACGCGACGCTCGGTGGGCGAGTTGACCTGAATACCAAAGTAACCTTCGCCAAAACCATTCGCCATAAAATACGAGCCTTGTGGATCGTAGCCAGATGGCACCGTTACTTCGTTGTAAAACCAGTTATAGTCCTTTTTGTCAGGTACGGTATAGGAAAGGTGTACTGAAGGGCCGCGACGACCCCAGTAAAAGTCTTCTTTGACATAGTTAGGTGCAGGGGTCATGGCCTCACCATCGAGACTGAGCCCGGTAATGGCGGGAAAGGTACTGTTTCGCCCTTTGGCTAATGTGTCACCGGCTATTTGGACAGTTTGATAGCCAACTTGCGTCACGGCAAAGTCACCGACTTTAACCTTAGTCGGGCTTTGTCTATCGAGGTTAAGCGCCACTTGTTTATTGTTATGCTTTACCAGCAATGTACTTGGTGCTCTTGGTTTCTCAAGGTGTAAAAAGAGGGTATAGGTGCCAACGTTATTGGCATAAAAATAGTGATTAAATCTAAGCTGCTTATCTTGCCATGGGGCAATTCCGGCTTGAGTTATATATTGCCTGCTGGCGTCAATATCGTTGTTGACCCAAGCATTACCGTAACTGCTGATATAAGCCTCTTGTGCTGAAGCAAATAGCGAGGCGCACAGCAGTATCGGTGTCATTATTGTATTCTTCATCTTAAGTTCCTTGAATGGGGCGCGTTGCCCCATATTGATTTAGAAAGAAGTGTTAATGCCTAAACTGATACTGCGGCCGTAACGGCTCAAGTGGCTCACTTGCTCTTGGGTTTTAATATATGACCATTGACGCTCATTGGTGAGGTTGGTCACGTTTAGGTCAATCCGTGTCTTTGCAGTAAGATTATAGCTGGCACTGAAATCAAATTGACCATAATCCGCTGCCCATTCTGGGCCGCCCCACGCATCTGGATACTTCAGGTAATCATCTCGCCAGTTGTAAGCGATACGCGCTTGGTAGTCATCCTTCTCATAATAGATAACCGCATTGTAAGAATGCTCAGACATTCCAGCGAACGGTAGCTCGTCTTTTTCGGGGTCGTCGTATTTACTATCCGTAAATGTGTAGTTGATTTGCATACCTAGGCCATCAAATGGTGCTGGTAGCAATTCCTCAAACGACTGTTGGTAAGCAATTTCGAAACCTTTGATCTCTGCTCCTGCTTCTGAACGTGGAGATACTTGGGTAAATTCCGGACCGTCAACTTCAACGCCGTCTTTTATGAATTTACCTACTTTTATCGTACCGATACGTCCCTGAGCGATAACCGATTTAATGTCTTTGTAATAGGTTGCAAAGGTGAGCGCACCATAATCAGAGAAGTACCATTCTAGTCCCAAATCAAGTTGGTCTGCTCTAAGTGGCTTGATCCCAGGGTTGGCAAGGTTAAGCTCAAACTTACTGAAATTAATTGAGCTATATGGGGTTAGAAAATCGATGCTAGGTCTGGTGATAACTTTAGCCGCGCTGGTTCTAAATAACAGTGAGTCTGTTATTTCTAACTTAAAGTTCATGCTAGGCAGTACATCAGTGTAGTCATCTTCTACGTAAGAATCGGAGTAATAATCGGCAATATCCCCTTCTATGCGATAGATAATATCGCCATCTTCGTCTTCTTCTACGTTGTATACCAGACTTGGGTAATCAAAAACGTAGCCATCAGAGGTGATCTCGGTTTTGATTGCTCTTACGCCTAGGTTTAAGTTGTAAGGCATTTCCGACAGCTCGCCGACTAGATTGGTCTCTAAATAAAGTGCAAACGTTGACTCAGAAAGCTCGTAGGAATCTTTAGGACTCTTGGAAGCTCTAATTTTTTCATCTGCGGCTTGGGCATTAATGGATTGATAAAAAGCATAGAGTTTGTCGTAGTCGAAGCTGGCCCACGGTGCAGGGTGCATGCCCGGCTCACCATCTAGGAAGTTATCAAAGTTGGCGGGAACAAGTACATCTGCGGGTAGTCTAAATAAGTTAAGGCCACCGAGCTTTTCTACGCTTGAATTATCAAAGCTGTCGTAATCTGAGTTTTTAAAATAAGCCCCACCATTACTAAACATCGATGGGTTATTTGATTTACTTACGTCTCTGCCTTTAGTTTGCTTTCCGTAATGAAAGCCAAACTTGATGTCTTTGACAAATTCCCATTCTGGAATAAATGTTCCCTCGAGCCTTAACTCTTCAACATCACTGATCACTTCCGTGCCATAGTTGTAGCTGTAATGAGCACCAAAGGGTTGATCGGCATTAAGTGCTGGTGACATGGTCACATCTGGCAGGAGGTTGTCGCCTGTTTGATCTATGGTGATAGTATCAACAAAGCCACGTGCCACAATGTAGCGGTTGTCGCCATCATTGATCCGCTCAGCACGGGACTTAGACACGTCAAATTCAAGCGTTAGATCGCTGGTAGCATACCACTTGAAGTTAAGACCGGCCTGCCAAGTGTCGGTATTGCGAGGCTCAGAGACGTTCAGTAGCTCAGCCATTGCACCATCGACTAACTCAATGTAGTTGACGTTGCCATCTTCATTAAATTTTAACTCACCTACTGCTGGGATCCCCGGTGTCCAAGGTTCATCATAGGTGACGAAAGAGATTTGATATTTTTCACCGTCGGTTTTGTAGCTTGAGTATAAGCTATCAAAGGTGACATCAATATCATTCGTTGGACGCCATTGTAAGGCGAGGCTTGCACCAATGCGCTCACGTTCGTCTTGCCAGTTCGAGTAGCGTACATATCCTGGGATCATTGATGGATGTACTTTCTCGCCCTCATCTAGCTCACCATTTCGGTTACTATCAACTGGGACTCGCACATCGGTATTTTCTTCTGGATCGTAAAATCCTTGTCCTTCGTAGGAGTCTTCGCGTTGTGTTCGCTCTGAATAAACGGCGGTGAATAGCGCGCCAAAGGTATTGTCAAAAAAGGTATCACTAATGAGGAAGGAGGCTTGAGGGTTGGTATCGCCGGTACGTTCTTCGTAAATAGCTTTGGCACTTCCGGCGAGGGTAAAACCATCCATATCTAACGGTCGGCGGGTTTTTATATTGATGACTGAACCAATCCCCCCTTCTTGCGTTTGTGCTTGTGGTGATTTGTACACTTCTAATGCTTGAACCATCTCAGGCGCAATCAAATCGAAGTTAAAGTCACGGCTAGTGTGTTCAGATGCCATTCTACGACCATTGATGGTGGTAACGTTAAAGTCCCCGCCAAGACCCCGCACTGTGACGTTTTGTCCTTCACCTGCGTTACGGGTAATAGCGATACCCGTCATTCGTTGTAGCGCTTCAGCTAGGTTTTGATCTGGGAACTTACCAATGTCTTCGGCAACGATGGCATCCATTACGCCGACGGCGTTTTTCTTGAGAAAGAGTGACTCTTTGATACTGGAACGTACGCCACGTACTTCAATTTTCTCGACTTGTTGCTTGGCTTTATCTTGCTCGTCGGATCCGCTGTTCTGTTCTGTTTCCTGTGCATGCGCGTATTGGGACAGGGCACAGCTCACGGCCAATCCCACAGCACACAGTTTTAGAGTGTGTTTCATCTTGTTGTCCTGTTGAGTGTTGTTATTATTGCGCCCGCTATACGAGCGCTTATTCAGGCATTGTTAGTACTTGCTATAGATAACGTATTTAACCTTTGGTTAGTTATGTGACAATGCCTAGTGGTGCTGCAGTGCGCCATGTGCCCCTAGTGAAATCTGGGAAGTCCTTGCTATTACTTCTGTCTGCAACTGAGTCCATTGAAAGAGGGAAGACCGCTGACCAAGCAGCTGCGTCGTAAACATCCTGATCTAGCGGCTCGCCATTACGAAGGCAGTAAATAATGCGCCAGAACATTAAGAAATCCATGCCACCATGGCCGCCGTTGCGCTCAGCTTCAGCCCCCATTTTTTGCCAAAGTGGATGATCGTATTTGCCGTACCAATCATTCATGTCGTAATCCCACTCGTGAAAGCTCTTACTCCCGCCGTTTTCAAGCGCGATGCGGTTGGGGAATCCTGCAAATACGCCGTTAGTACCTTGAATTAAATTATGGCGGGAGTAAGGGCGTGGGGTAGTGGTATCGTGCTGTACCATGATCGAACGACCTTTGATGGTTTTAATGATGCTGGTGTTCATATCTCCAGCAATATAGTTCAGTTGGTTTCGTTCATGATTTGCTGGAAACTCACGTTTGGCATAGGCTGCACGACCAAGTGCTGGGGAACTCATGGACGAGATATAGTCGAAGCGATCGCCACGGTTGATATTCATATATTGAGAAATAGGGCCTAAGCCATGAGTGGGGTAGAGATTACCGTCGCGTTTGGTATGCCAGTGTGTACGCCATGAGCCGGTTTTATGCTCAATTTCTTTCATTTGCCAACGAAGTTCATGGATATAAGCCGCTTCACCGTGTAGTAACTCACCGAATAGCCCTTGGCGAACCATGTTTAATACCATCAGCTCGTCGCGGCCATAGCAAACGTTTTCCAACATCATGCAGTTCTTTTGCGTGCGCTCTGCGGTATTTACCAATTGCCACGCTTCTTCTATGGTTACTGCAGCTGGCACTTCAACCAAAGCGTGTTTGCCACTTTCCATTGTGTCTACCGCCATAGGCGTATGCCATTTCCAAGGCGTAGAGATGATCACAATATCAATGTCATCGCGCGCCAACATGCGGCGATAGTCCATATCGCTCTTGCCATAAGTTGCTGGCTTGGGTAAACCCTTGTCGACAACAATTTTAACGGCTCTATCGACGACTTCTTGGTGCGTATCGCAAATGGCCTTGATCTCGACACCATCAAGATGGCAAAAGTGTTTTACCGCGCCAACACCACGTTGACCCACACCAATAAAGCCCACTCGCACGACATCCAGTTTCGGTACGACTAGACCTTGAACTGAATTTCCTTGTGGCTTTGGTGTAAGCGGCGTCTTATTATTGTTACTTGCGCAGCCAACCACTGCGCTTGTTGCTGCGATAGCAGCCATTGATTGAAGAAATCGCCGGCGGTTTAGATCACCCATAATAACCTCTTAGTTGTTCACTCTTGTTGTTAAAAACGAAATGTTATTTTTGGTTATTATTACGGCAGTTTTATTTTGAACGCAAGAAAAATATCTTTCATATTCTTTCGTTTTATTTTCGGTTTGTTTCTTATTTAAATTTAAATCATTATAAAACAGATATTTACGTCTGTTTTTGTTTAAAGTTAAAAAAATAAATTGAAAGCAAATGAAAGGTGTGTAGACTAAATTCAACCAAAACGAAAGGAGGTGTCATGCTGAACACCATCGAAAGACGCCACGAAATCGTTCAACTCGTTGGTCAAACGGAACGAGTAGAAGTATCCGAGCTGGCAGAACAATTTGGTGTATCAACCGTGACGATCAGAAATGATCTCAATGCCTTACATGATAAAGGATTGTTGGTTCGCTCTCATGGCGGTGCCGTTGCGAGTTCTAGGTTAACCAAAGAGCTCACCATAGCGGAAAAGCACGATCATCATCACCAAGTGAAAGTCGAGCTCGGAAAGTTAGTGGCGGGTCTTATAGGCAATAATGAGTCTATTATTCTAGACTCTGGTACCACCACAGAAGAGGTTGCGAAGCAGCTGACTGAGCATCAACAGTTAGTGGTGATGACTAATGGTCTTAACGTGGCGCAAGCACTCGTTGCAGCCGATGGCGTTGAAGTGTTGATGACCGGAGGCTCACTGCGTAAAAAGTCGCTGTCGTTTTATGGCAGTCACGCAGAAGATCAGCTAAAGCAATATCACTTTGACCGTCTGGTGCTCGGTGTTGATGGATTCTCTGTTGATGTTGGTGTAACAACACACTTTGAGCCAGAAGCCGCGCTTAACCGCGAGATGTGTAAAGCTGCAAAGCAAGTCATAGTGGTGACGGACTCCAGCAAGTTCGATCGTAAAGGTGTACATCGTATTATCGCCTGCGAAGAAATTGACGTTTTGGTAACGGACAGTGGTATTCCAGCTGATATTCATCAGCAATTGGTTGCCGCCGGAATTGAGGTACATTTAATAACGTCTTAAGAGGTGATCATATGCGGCGTTTTCAAGCCCTAATCGAAGCCAATAAATCAGGGAAAAACTCAGGTATTTATGCCATTTGCTCAGCTCACCCTTGGGTGCTGGAAGCGTCGATAAGATATGCCAAGCAGGAAAATACGCTGCTGTTAATTGAGGCCACGGCCAATCAGGTTAACCAATTTGGTGGTTACACAGGGATGCGTCCTGCGGATTTTATTGCCAAAGTCGAAGAGATGGCTGACGAGCTTGGTTTTAATAAGCAGTTACTGATTTTTGGTGGTGATCACTTGGGACCCGTCTGTTGGACGAGTGAAAATAGCCAAGCCGCAATGGCCAAAGCGTGTGACTTAGTCGCTGAATACGTGAAGGCCGGTTTTAAGAAAATTCACTTAGATGCCAGCATGCCTTGTGCTGACGATCCTGAGGTGTTAAGCGATGATATAGTGGCTAATCGCGCTGCTTTGTTGTGTCAAACAGCGGAAGCAGCCGCGATCGCGACGTTTGGTCGTAGCGATATTGTTTATGTGATTGGTACGGAAGTTCCTCCTCCAGGTGGAGCGGATGAACAGATTGACAGTCTACAACCGACCAGCCAAGTTGCTGCGCAAGAAACTCTAGCTTGCCATCGTGAACTCTTTGCAAACAAGGGATTAACGGATGCTTGGCAACGCGTGGTTGCTATGGTGGTGCAGCCGGGAGTTGAGTTTGATAACACCCAAGTTTTTGACTACAAACCGCATGAAGCAAGCGCACTAAAAGACTTTATTCGTACCGTAGACCGTATCGCTTTCGAAGCGCATTCGACAGATTATCAAACGGCAGGTGCTTATCAGTCTTTGGTGGCTGACCATTTTGCCATTTTGAAAGTCGGGCCTGAATTGACCTTTGCGCTACGCGAAGGGTTATTTGCGCTTCACCATATTGAAAAGCAATTACTACCCATGCATAGCCAATTTATTGAGGTAGTGGATGAGGTCATGTTGGCAGAGCCTACGAGTTGGCAGCGTTTTTATCACGGCAAACCACAGCAACTCCGGTTCTTGCGCCAATTTAGCTTTAGCGACCGTATCCGTTATTACTGGCATCAAGAAGCGGTGCAAAAGGCGTTAGCAACCATGCTCGAAAACCTAGCGCAGCAGACTTTATCATTGCCGCTTATCAGCCAATATTTTCCAGAGCTATATCAACAAGTACGCCGTGGTGAAATAGAAAGGGATGCCAAAGCGTTGGTGATTGCCAAAATTCAACGTGTTGTAGCTCGCTATTCAAACGCGTGTTTTGCCATGGAGAAAGCGTCATGAACACTTTACTAGGACACGAAGTTGCGCAACTAAAAGCACGAAATGCCTATTGGACCGCAAAAGAGATCACCCAGCAGCCACAGATGTGGCAAGAGACCGCCCAATTAGTCGCGAGCATAAAGCCTAGGCTTTTGGTGGAGTTAGCTCCTTTTCTAGATGACCCTGATACTCAGGTTATTTTGACAGGGGCGGGTACATCCGCTTATATCGGTGACGCTATCGCCACTCATCTTAATACACACATGCGCCAAAGTGTGCGGGCTGTGAGCACAACAGATTTAGTTGCTGCACCAAGGCAATATCTAGCGACGGATAAACCGTGTTTATTGGTATCCTTTGCTCGCTCTGGTAATAGTCCTGAAAGTGTTGCGGCCGTAGAGTTGGTAACACAGCTGGTTAGTAACAGTCAGCACCTTTTTATCACTTGCAACCGTGATGGAAAGTTGCATCAAGCAGCGCAGCAGGCAAACAATGCAACAAGTATATTGTTACCGGAACCTACGCTTGACCAAAGTTTTGCAATGACGAGTAGCTATTCGTCAATGATGGTTGCAGCGCTACAACTTTTTGCTGCGGATGATGGCTCCGTGGATAAGTTGATCAATGCAGCGCAAAGCATGTTAGCTGCAACAGAGCAGCAAAATATCCGTGCATTTGCACAACAACCATTTGAGCGTTTGGTGTATCTAGGCTCTGGCTGTTTGTTGGGATTTGCAAAGGAAGCTGCGTTAAAAATGCTTGAGTTATCGGCAGGCCAAGTAATGAGCGTGAGCGAGTCACCGCTTGGGTTCCGTCATGGTCCAAAATCACTTATCAATAGCAAAACTGTCGTGGTATGTTTTATCTCAAGCGATGGTTATACCAATTTATACGATCAGGACTTAGTTGCTGAGCTGCAGCGTGATGGAGCAGCCATGACGGTACATTCACTTTGCCCTAAAATGTTACCACTAGAAGACGTGTGGCAAGGATTACTGTATATGTTGTTTGCACAGCAGTTAAGTTTCTATAAAGCGCTGAACCTCGGCATTTCACCGGACAATCCTTGCCCGTCGGGGGAAGTGAATAGAGTTGTGCAGGGCGTAGTCATTCATCCATTTGGGAGCGAAGTATGATTTATGGGGTGGATGTTGGCGGGAGCAAAATTGAAATTGCGGTGTTCGATGAAAAACTGCAACGTATAGAATCTTGGCGTGTGGCGACACCAAAGCACAGTTATGAGGCGTTTTTGACGCAAATCGTAACCTTGGTGCAGCAAGCCGACGCTAAATATGGTTGTAAAGGACTGGTGGGTATTGGGATGCCTGGGATAGTAAATGCGCAGCAGCGCGTGCTATCTGCAAATGTCCCTTGCGCCAATGGCAAAGAAGTTAAGGCTGATCTCGTTGCACAACTTGAACGGCCCATTGCGGTCGAAAATGACTGCCGTTGCTTTGCGTTATCAGAGGCCAGTCTTGGAGCTGGTAAGCAATACCAAAAGGTCTTCGGGGCAATAATAGGCACTGGTGCCGGAGGCGGGTTTTGCATTGATGGTGCGTTGTATAAAAGTGCCCAAGGGATCGCCGGCGAATATGGTCATCACCCACTTTCTGCGGTATTACAACAAAAGTATAACCTGCCTATTTTAGCGTGTGGCTGTGGACTGCAAGGGTGTTTAGAGCGCTATGTCGCAGGGCCAGGGCTGGCCGGTTTGTATCAACATTTCACTACGCGAACGCTTACCTCAGAACAAGTTATCACAGCGATGCGGGCTGGAGAAAGTGAAGCTCGCCATGCTTTTACTTGTTATATGGATCTGTTGGGCTCGGCGTTTGCAAATTTAATCAAAGCATATGACCCAGAAGTTATCGTGCTTGGCGGTGGCATGTCGCTTATCGATGAACTTGTAGAAGCACTCCCAAAAGCCATTGAACCTCACGTATTTTCCGCAGTGTCAGTGCCAGATATTGTTAGAGCCAAGCATGGTGATGCAAGTGGTGCATTGGGTGCGGCATTACTTGGGAGCAAAGTGCATGCTTGAACAGCTTCGTTATATTCGGCCCCGTCGTATCTACACCCCAACTCGTGTTCTTGAAGATCACGTTGCGGTAATAAAAGATGAGCGCTTTCACACGATTATTCCTGCGGCGGAAGCGCCTGATAATACCGAGTCTTATCCCAAGCTCGACATGTGGCCTGGGTTAATTGATTTGCATATTCATGGCCGAGAGGGGTGCGATGTTATTGATGGCAAACTCTCCAGTATAGAAACCATTAGCACCTCGTTGCTCAAACATGGCGTCACTGGCTTTTTGGCTACCACGGTGACGACTACGTGGCCACAAACCATTGCAGCGATGAAAGTTATTGGAGCTGCATATAAGCTAAAGATGCCGGGGGCTCAGGTGCTTGGTGGGTATAGTGAGGGTTTGTTTTTCAGCGAAAAACACAAAGGTGCCCATAACGAAGCTTTCTTTAAGCCGTTAGACGAGGCCCTGATTGATGAAATGATTAGCGCGGCTGATGGTGCGCTTAAAGCGGTGGCACTCGCGCCTGAAAAGGCCAATGGTGTTGCAATGACACAGTACCTAAGTAAACATGGGGTACGGGTGATGCTAGGTCATTGTGATGCGGATTTTGCGCAAACCAATGCCGCTTTGGCACATGGTGCCTGCGGTGGAGTCCACGTATTTAACGGCATGCGTGGCATCCATCACCGTGAACCGGGCTGTGCTGGTGCGTTGTTACTTAATAGCCAAGCCTTGGTTGAAGTGATTGCCGATGGTATCCATTTACACCCCGCGATTTTACAGTTGATCTACCGCCTAAAAGGTCAACATAAGGTAGCTTTGATCAGTGATTGTATTAATGCGGGTGGCCTGAAAGATGGTGAATATCAATTGGGCGAGATGCCAGTGGTGGTTAAGGATGGCGTGGCGAAAACCCACAGCGGCAGTTTGGCTGGCAGTACACTGACACTTGAGAAAGCAGTGCAGAACTTAGCGAAATTAGCTGACATTCCACTTGTTGAGGCCATCAATATGGCAAGTCTCGTACCTGCAACTTATTTAAATATGGACAATGAACTTGGCAGTATTGAACAAGGTAAGATTGCGCATTTTTCTTTGCTAGATGATGCATTCCAAGTCCATCATGCCAACTTGTTTGGGAAGCAGGTCTTTTAACAGAAACCTTCACAAACCGTGCTGAAATTGACATCAAACAGCAAGAATATTATTAAATATAGCGGCCTAGCAG
The DNA here is from genome assembly GCF_004103285.1 of Pseudoalteromonas sp. A757. Lineage (NCBI taxonomy): Bacteria > Pseudomonadati > Pseudomonadota > Gammaproteobacteria > Alteromonadales > Pseudoalteromonadaceae > Pseudoalteromonas > Pseudoalteromonas sp. A757. Next base: position 76,677 of record NZ_QNQN01000056.1, on the reverse strand, counting down.
TAAGCGGTACGGTAAAAAAGGGTGGCAAAGTTTCGCATTAGAAACTTTTTCGTGAATTGATTGCATTTTAGACGACTTCAAGGATGATGTTCGCTACAAGAGGTGATATACTCCCGCCGAATAATTTTTCTACTTTAAATAGAGTAAAACAATGGCAGATTTATCGAAATACAGAAACATTGGTATTTTCGCGCACGTTGATGCGGGTAAAACTACCACCACTGAGCGTATTCTAAAGCTTACTGGTAAAATCCACAAAACTGGTGAAGTTCACGACGGTGAGTCAACAACTGACTTCATGGAGCAGGAAGCTGAGCGTGGTATTACTATCCAATCAGCAGCGGTAACTTGTGAGTGGAAAGGCCACCGTTTAAACGTTATCGATACTCCTGGACACGTTGACTTCACAGTAGAAGTATACCGTTCACTAAAAGTACTTGATGGTGGTATCGGTGTATTCTGTGGTTCTGGTGGTGTTGAACCACAATCAGAAACTAACTGGCGTTATGCGAACGAATCAGAAGTTGCTCGTTGTATCTTCGTAAACAAACTAGACCGTATGGGTGCAGACTTCTACCGCGTAGTTGATCAAGTTGAGAAAGTACTTGGTGCTAACCCACTAGTGATGACGCTTCCAATTGGTATCGAAGACCAATTCTGTGGTGTTGTAGACGTACTTGAGAAGAAAGCATACGTTTGGGATGACACAGGTCTTCCTGAAAACTACGAAGTACAAGACGTTCCTGCAGACATGGTAGACAAAGTTGAAGAATACCATGAAATGCTAGTTGAGTCTGCTGTTGAGCAAGACGACGACCTAATGGAAGCATATATGGAAGGTGAAGTACCTTCTATCGAACAAATCAAAGCGTGTATCCGTAAAGGTACTCGTGATCTTGCGTTCTTCCCAACTTACTGTGGTTCAGCGTTCAAAAACAAAGGTATGCAACTTGTACTAGACGCTGTTGTAGATTACCTACCTTCTCCTACAGAAGTTGAGCCTCAGCCACTAACAGATCCTGAAACAGGTGAGCCTACTGGTGAAGTAGCAACTGTTGACGCTGATGCGCCACTTAAAGCGCTTGCGTTCAAAATCATGGACGATCGTTTCGGTGCGCTTACGTTCATCCGTATCTACGCTGGTCGCATGAAAAAAGGTGACACTATCCTTAACTCTGCAACTGGTAAAACAGAGCGTATCGGCCGTATGGTTGAGATGCAAGCGGACGAGCGTACTGAACTTACTGAAGCACAAGCGGGTGACATCATCGCAGTTGTTGGTATGAAGAACGTTCAAACAGGTCACACGCTATGTGATCCTAAGCACGAGTGTACACTTGAAGCGATGATCTTCCCTGATCCAGTAATCTCAATCGCTGTTGCACCTAAAGATAAAGGTGGTAACGAGAAGATGGGTATCGCGATCGGTAAGATGGTTGCAGAAGATCCTTCATTCCAAGTTGAGACTGATGAAGATTCAGGTGAAACTATCCTTAAAGGTATGGGTGAGCTTCACCTAGACATTAAGGTAGATATCCTTAAGCGTACATACGGTGTAGACCTAATCGTTGGTCAGCCTCAGGTTGCTTACCGTGAAACTATCACACAAGAAGTTGAAGATAGCTACACGCATAAGAAACAGTCTGGTGGTTCTGGTCAGTTCGGTAAGATTGACTACCGTATCAAGCCTGGTGAAGTTGGTTCTGGCTTTACGTTCAAGTCTACAGTTGTTGGTGGTAACGTTCCTAAGGAATTCTGGCCAGCAGTTGAGAAAGGCTTCAAGTCAATGATGGAAGAGGGTGTGCTTGCAGGCTTCCCAGTACTAGACGTTGAAGTAGAACTATTCGACGGTGGCTTCCACGCAGTTGACTCATCAGCAATCGCGTTCGAAATCGCTGCTAAAGGCGCATTCCGTCAGTCTATCCCTAAAGCGGGTGCACAACTTCTTGAGCCAATCATGAAAGTTGACGTGTTCACGCCAGAAGACAACGTAGGTGACGTAATTGGTGACCTTAACCGTCGTCGCGGTATGATCAAAGACCAAGAAGCTGGCGCAATGGGCGTTCGTATCAAGGGTGAAGTACCACTATCTGAAATGTTCGGATACATCGGTCACCTACGTACTATCACGTCTGGTCGTGGTCAGTTCTCTATGGAGTTCTCACACTATGCACCATGTCCAGCAAACGTTGCTGACGCGGTAATCGCAGCTGAGAAAGAGAAAAAAGCAGCTAAGTAATTTATTACTTACTTTGCATAAAAAGGTCGCCAATGGCGGCCTTTTTTGTATCTAAAGTTCAATAAGTTAAATTTGAAATTTAGTATCTAAAAGTCGTCACTTTTATTTCATATTTTATTAATTCTAAAGTTCTTGCTTTAGGGACATTGGCACTTTATCATTAGCTTTTCTTCAATAAATTGGGTCGGACTACTGCGTCGTCGTGGGCTGAATTTCATTGTGGTTGAGTAAATAAAGGAGATACTCAATGAGAACTTTAGAGTTAGAAGTAAACTGGCTTTTCTATGTATTTACACTTGCGCTGATTTGGCTTAGCAACACACTGCTTTCGATCCTAGATATTCCCTCTCTATTATTGCAATTAATTACATTAATCCCTTTGCTATTGATCCTAGCTACATTGGGGTTATCATTAACCGGAAAACGTTTTTTACATATCGACAAAGCTGGGGTGAGCTATAACTTTTTTGATAAAGCGCGCTATCTCCATGCAGAGCACATTCAAGCAATTAGGTTACGCTCTTGGAGTATTTTAAGTATTCCTGAAGTACAGCTCGATGATGGCCGAGTCATTCGTTTCTTTAGTTGGAAAATGAATGCTGATGAGCTTGTAAAAGCAAAAAGCTTGATAAGATAAGTTGCTAGAAATGCAGGTGAGAATCTCACCTGCTCAAAATGATGGTGCTTACTTCTCGTTTAGCCAAATAGCGGCTTGCTTTGCAAAGTAGGTCAAAATACCATCTGCGCCAGCACGCTTAAATGCGAGTAAAGATTCCAATACCACAGGCTTCTCGGCCAACCAACCATTATCAATCGCAGCTTTATGCATCGCATATTCACCACTGACTTGGTAAGCAAATGTTGGTACCCCAAACTCATCTTTAACACGTCTGACGACATCTAGATATGGCATACCCGGTTTTACCATGACCATATCTGCACCTTCTTGTAAGTCCAAGGCGACTTCACGTAGTGCTTCGTCAGAATTAGCAGGATCCATCTGGTAGGTTTTCTTGTCAGCTCCTTTAAGGTTGCCCGCAGAGCCAATCGCGTCACGGAAAGGTCCATAGTAACTTGATGCATACTTAGCAGAGTAGGCCATAATACGAGTATGAATAAAACCGCATTCTTCAAGTGCTTCGCGTACTGCACCAATACGACCATCCATCATATCCGATGGTGCGACAACATCAGCTCCGGCTTCAGCATGAGAAAGCGCTTGCTTGACCAATACTTCTACTGTTTCCTCATTCATTACATACCCGTCTTCATCTAAGATTCCGTCTTGTCCATGGACTGTGAATGGGTCTAATGCAACATCGGTGATCACACCGAGCTCAGGACATGCAGCCTTTATAGCGCGTACCGCTCTTTGTACTATGCCTTCTGGATTATAGGCTTCTTCAGCAAGTAGCGATTTGTGCTCTGCAGGTGTCACAGGGAACAGCGCAATTGCTGGAACACCCAGCTCTACAAGCTGTTTGGCTTCTTCAACTAATAAGTCAATAGACAGGCGTTCAATACTTGGCATAGATGGGATAGCTTCACGCTTAGACTCACCATCCAATACAAACACTGGATAGATTAAATCGTTAACCGTTAGCGTACTTTCGCTCATTAGACGTCTTGAAAAGTCATCGCGGCGCATTCTGCGCATGCGAGTTAGGGGGAAAAGATCAAGTCCTGATTGAGCCACGTTAATTCTCCTGATTGGGGTTGAAAGTGACAATGCGATTACGGCCTTGCTGTTTTGCTTGATACAAGGCTTTATCCGCATTATCTGTGTATAGCTGTGGATTGTGTGGATCGCTAACCACTGCACTATAAATGCCTGCGCTGGTCGTCATCTCAATGATATGTTCACTAAATTGAATTTTGAGCGCTGCTGTTGCCACTCTTAGACGCTCAGCGACTTCAAGCGCACCTTCTTCAGGTGTGTTTGGAAGTAGCAAAATAAACTCTTCACCGCCATAACGGAATATTTCGTCATGGGGTCGACGTAAGTGTGATTTGATTAAGTTGGCAAACTCGCAAATCGCTTGATCACCTGCTAAGTGACCATATTTGTCATTAATTTTTTTGAAGTGATCAATATCAAAGATAACAAGGCTTAATACCGTTTGTTCTCGTCTTGAGCGGCGTACTTCCATTTGTAAGCGCTTGTCGAAGTAACGACGGTTTTTCACTTTTGTGAGAGGGTCTTCCATGTTCATGCGTTCCAGCTCGCGATTTTTATCTTCGAGTTCTCGCAACGTGACTTGAAGCTCAAAAGTGCGTTCTTCAATGTTAGATTCTAAGTCGTATTGGGCTTGTTCTTGTAACTTAAGTTTTTCTTTTAATAGGGCATCTTCAGCTTGAGTATGCGCTAGGCGTTGCTGTTGCTTAGCCAGTTTTTCATCTCGTTGGGAGATATAAAGCCGTATTAATAGATAGCTGAGTAGCGTTGCTTCTATGACGAAAATGCCAAAGTAGCCTAAGTGATTCAAAAAGCTACCTGACTGAACTCCCACCTCAACAGTAAATGGGTAGCTGATCACGATAAAGTGGCACAGTGCGATAGCAATCAAGGTGTTCCGGCTATTGTGGTGAATGCGTGCCAGTGTATACATAAGTAATATTGCAATGATAAAGCTGATACTGAGGGCGAGCAGAAGTGATTCAAAAACCGGTAATAAGGCAATGATGATGAACAAGCCCAGCGTGATCAAAGTAACTCTTTTACCTGTAAGTTGTGGGTGTGACAGAAGTGTCTTACCTGAACAGTAACTTAGAGTGGGTAGCAGTAGTGCACTGAGTAACAGGGTCATTATGCCTTGACCATACTGCTGAAACCATTGCCAAGAAGAATAAAAATAACGATAGCCAAAGCCATAAATATGAGCGTTGAATAGCCATATAATTGCAATCAGCAGAGTCGCACATAGAAAATAGTTTTTTTTCGTGACGTAATACAGCGTGGCATTGGTTAAAGCTAACGCCAATACAAAGCCAGCCAAGATACCAAAAATAAGGTTAAATTTACTTTTAAACTGCAGGTACTCATTGGGCTCCCAGACTGCAAGAGGAGCAGTTATCGCGCCATCGTCGCTAATTTGTAAATATAAATGGCTTTGCGTTAGAGGTTGTAGTTCTAATGGAATAACAAGCGATTCATACTTAAGTGGACGCTTAATCAGTGGCAATGTATCACCAATGTCCAAAGTAAATATAGGATGGTTAGGCCTGACATGATAAGCAGTAACCGAATCGATAAGGTTGTTGTTTATGCTGACTAGTATCGGAGTTAGCGAGCTGTTGGTGTTGTTTAATGCTATTTTCAGCCACAGGTACTGACCTACAGGCCGAAGACCAGTTGGTACTTGAATACTGTTATGCCATTCGACAGGCGCTGCCAATAACTCGTTAAGTGATGCGTATTTACTGAGTGTGTAACTTAACTTTACTTGATGTTCTGCCTTAAAAGGGTCAGATACAGTCACACTGGCGAAGATCGAAGCGTTAAATAAAAACAAGCACAGAGATAGCAGAATACGCATACGGACTTACCTCAAAAACAATTGCGTAAAATTGGCAGAGGTTGCGCTGATCACATCGGTAACTGGACACTGCTTTAGTTGAGCAATTTGTTCAGCCACGTGGGATAAGTACATTGGTTCATTGCGGCGAGATTTTGGCTTAGGTTTAATTGTTCGTGGCAATAAATAAGGGGCATCGGTCTCTAATAGCAAACGATCTAGCGGGATATATTGAATGAGCGCTTGCAATGCTTGACCTCTACGTTCATCACATACCCAACCAGTTATGCCGATCATTAACCCATAGTCCAAGTAACGACGCAACGCATTACGGTCACCAGTAAAGCAGTGTAGTACACCTCGAACCTCAACTTCTTTTAGCAGTCCAACTAGCGCGTCATGCGCGTCTCTTTCGTGTAAATAGACTGGGTAGTCAATAGTTTCTGCTAGCTGCAGTTGCGTTAAGCACACGCTCTGCTGAATCGGTCTTGGTGAAAAATCACGGTTAAAGTCTAAACCACATTCACCAACGGCCACCGCCCTGTTGCTACTTTTTAAAAGAGTGAGGAGATCATGGTACAGGGTATCTGGAGCGCTTTTGGCATCATGTGGGTGAACGCCTGCTGTGCAGTAAAGGTGATGTTGTTCAGCAAGCGCAATACTCTGCTCGCTGCTCGTTAAGTCACAACCGATAGCAAGCATAGACTCTATACCAGCCTCTTTGGATCTAGAAATCACATCGTCCAAATCGGATGCGAATTGCGAGCTGGTGAGGTTAACACCAGCATCGATCATCGCGCTCATCAATTAACTCGTTTTACTCGTGTAGTGCGATTTGAGCCCTTTTTTTTCATCAAAAATGAGCCAAAAGAGGCACGCTGAATAATGAGCGTATCTCCTTCATCTGCAAAGAAGGTTTCCTTTGATACTTGAGTCCATTCTTGACCATTGTCTAACGTAAAGACCTTTTTACCTCTGCGTGTTTTGGTAATTTTAATTACATCTGCGGTGATCGCTTCAATTTCTTCACTTGCGACTTTCACACGACGCTCAAGGCCAAACCCCTCTTCTTTTAGTTCTGGAGTAACGCTTGCCACCGGTGCTACAGCACCACTTTGCTCGTCGTTAGGCGTCATATTTTTTGTTGCACGTTTTGCGGTGATTGGTTTGTTGGCAATCACATTGTCGTAGCACATAAGACGCTTAAAATCATTTTCGATCAGCGTACAAGCTTGTAACGCCTGCGTATTTATCGGCTCTGCGGCGCATAAAGAAGAAAATCCTAGTGCGAACAGTATCATGGTTTTTTTCATTCTTCTGACTCCTGTTGTTGTGGTTTAGCGCTATAAAACTTGGCTAGAATGAGCCCTAACTCAAACAAGAGTAGCATAGGGAGCGCTAATAGAGTTTGAGATAGAACATCAGGTGGTGTTAAAAACATCGCGATGACAAAAGCGCCAACGACAACATAAGGTCGCTTCTCTTTTAAGCTCGCGGGGGTTGTCATGCCACTCCAGCATATAAGCATAATGGCGACGGGAATTTCAAAGGCGATACCGAAAGCAAAAAATAGCTTCAAGATAAAGCCAAGATAGCTGCTTATATCTGGCGAAAGAGTCATCATTTCGGGCCCAACGCTGGTAAAGAACCCCAAAATAATCGGCATCACAACAAAATAGCAAAATGCAATCCCGCCATAAAATAGCAGTACACTTGATAGTAATACTGGGATAAGCATACGCTTTTCGTGTTTATATAAACCAGGTGCGATAAATCCCCACACTTGGTGCAAAATAAATGGCACAGCGGCAAATAACGACACAAAAAGTGTTAACTTAAAAGGGGCGAAAAAAGGGGCTGTGACATCTGTAGCAATCATGTTTGTGTTGCTAGGCAGGCTCTCAACAAGGGGAGCTGCAACAAAGGCATAGATATCATTGGCGAAGTACACCAAAGCAACAAAGATAACGAAAACGCTCATTAACGCTCTCATTAAGCGGTTTCTTAACTCAACAAGGTGAGCAATAAATCCACTCTGGGCTGATTCTGTCATGTAACTTGACTCGTACGAATATAGTGCCAGTTGGAAAAGATAAAAAGGCGTTGCTTGGGCGTTAAATACCCAAAGCCGACCTTACTCTAATTATCTAACTGGTAGATTGATTAGTCTTTGTTTTTATTATTGTCGGTTGATTTATAAGAATGTCTAACTGATTCAGCCGCATCTTGTAATTCTTGAACGGATTGCTTGAGATCAGGGGCCAAATCTTGCATTCCCTGTTGTTCCGCTTTCTTTAAGTTATTATGTAGCTCATGAACGCGTAACTCTTCACTGACTTCAGCTTTGACTGAATTAGCAACAGATTTTACCGTTTTTACCCATCTAGCTACGGTGCGGATTGCAACGGGAAGACGCTCTGGGCCAAGTACAATTAGGCCTACGATAAGAACGACCACTAACTCCCACATACCCATGTTGAATTACACCTTATCTTTTTCTTTCTCTGATACAGGTTGAGCTTGCTCAGTCGTTGTATTCTTAAGCTTTTCAGGTTCAGTTCCGGCCTCTGATTGTTCATCCGATACTGCCTTTTTAAAGCCTTTAACTGCACCACCTAAATCACTACCAATACCACGTAGTTTTTTAGTTCCAAATAACAAAACAATGATGGCTAAAATAATAAGTAATTGCCAAATACTGATCCCACCGAATCCCATAATAACTCCATTGATACTTACTGCTTATGAATAATGATTATACGCCTAGCGAGCAAAAAATCACCCTGTTTTACGCCATGCGCCAATAAATACTAGCACGGCAATAATTGCAAGTAGGCTACTTGCGACAGGCTTGTCAAAAATAAAGCTCAATCCCGAGATTATTGCAAAACTACTCGCCGCTAAACCCAACAACAAAGGCTTGGTCGCAGTATCTGCTTTTTGTGTGACAGCTGAAGGGGGACGGCGCTTGAGATTTTGGTAAATCAAATCCGGCAGTTCTGGCATTTTCTCGGCCCAAAATGGTAGATTTGCATATAGCTTTTTTGCCACTGCGAGCGGACCTACTTGTTCTTGCACCCAATGTTCTAAAAAGGGCTTAGCTGTTTTCCACAGATCTAGTTGCGGGTAAAGCTGACGTCCTAAGCCTTCTACATATAACAGAGTTTTTTGCAATAATACCAATTGTGGCTGCACTTCCATGTTGAAGCGCCTTGCTGTGTTAAACAAGTTTACCAGCACATGACCAAACGAAATTTCAGCGAGCGGTTTGTTAAAAATGGGTTCGCATACGGTACGAATGGCAAACTCAAATTCCTCTACACAGGTATCCGCCGGAACCCAGCCAGAATCCACATGAAGCTGCGCAACTTGGCGATAGTCACGATTAAAGAAGGCGATAAAGTTTTCTGCTAAATAGCGTTTATCTTCACGATTTAAGGTCCCGACAATGCCGCAATCTATGCCGATATACTTAGGATTATGAGGGTTTTCGCGAGAGACAAAAATATTGCCAGGGTGCATGTCTGCATGGAAAAAGCTGTCACGGAACACTTGTGTAAAGAACACCTCTACCCCACGCTCAGCCAATAGCTTCATATTGGTGCCTTGCGCTAATAAGGCTTCGGTGTCTGAGACTGGGATACCGTAGATGCGCTCCATCACCAATACGTTTTTACGTGAATAATCACTATATACTTCAGGGATATATAGTGAATCAGAGTCTTCAAAATTACGTCTGAGTTGAATTGCGTTAGCACCTTCTCGCATCAAATCTAACTCGTCGAGTAGTGTTTTTTTGTATTCCCTTACGACTTCAACTGGCCGTAAACGCTTTCCTTCGCTAAGTAAGTTGACAACAATTCTAGCGAAGCGCTCCATTAAAGAGAGGTCTGCTTGGATTTGTTTTTCGATATCGGGACGAATAACTTTGATCACGACATCTTTCAACTCATCTTTGTGTTGCAGCTTGGCGGCATGCACTTGCGCTATTGAGGCTGAAGCCAATGGCTTTGATTCAAATTCAGCAAAGTATTCGTGAATGTTGTCTATTTCTAACGCTTGCTCAATGAGCTTTTGTGCCATTGCGGGGTCAAATGGTTGAACTTGGTCCTGCAAAAAAGCGAGTTCTTCAGCAATCTCTAATGGTAACAAATCTCGACGGGTCGAAAGCATCTGACCAAACTTGATCCATACGGGTCCCAACGTTTGCAACGCTAGACGCAAGCGTGTGCCTATAGGTTTGTCTTTATGTTTATTACGTAGCCAAAACAAGCTGGCGCGGGCAAGTTTACCGTACCAAGGCTGCTTATGCGCAGGAACGATTTCGTCTAAACCATAGGTTAAAAATGTTTTAGTGATTTGATGCAGGCGAAGTAGAGACAACCTAGTTTCCTTTGTTCTGCTGAAGTAATGCATTGAGGCGCTGATTTAAGCTTTCGGCTTGATTATTTAGCGCTCTCACTTGTTGCTTAAACTGCTGAAACTCAAGCGGGTGGGGTGCAACCTTCAATTCATCTTGACATAGTTCTGTTAGTGTCGTTTTGGCTACTTGCCCATCTTGCTTCGCGCGGCGTGCTAAATTCTGTAAGGTATCTATAACAACTTGTGCTGGTCCGTCACCCAGATATTTGGCTAGGTGCTCCGCCCAGTCAATATCAAGTGCTGCTAGGGCGTTGCTATATAGTTGTGCTAGTGATAAATCGCCTTCAAGATCGAGCTTATCTTGACGGATAAGCGCAGTGAGTTGACTCGGGTCTTTGAGTTCAAGCAAGGTAGAAAAATCGGCACTAATTGAACAGTCGGCTTCACCATCAAAGGGGCACAAAACGTGAATGTTTATGCCGGTATAGGTTATTGCTAAACAAGTATGCAGATCCCTAACCTCAACACTTAGTACTTTATGTTGACCTTTACTTAGTGCACGCTTTAGCTCAGGTGAGAGTTTTAGACCTTTGTTTAAAGCCGTTTCAAGCACGGCGCCAAGCAATGAAGTTAACACAGCAACTCCTAGAATTTAAAACCACGATGAAGGGCAACAATACCTCCGGTCATATTTTGATAGTCAGTCTGTTCAAAACCGGCTTCATCCATCATGGATTTTAATGTTTCTTGATCTGGGTGCATGCGAATAGATTCTGCGAGGTAGCGATAAGATTCGCTGTCATTCGCTACCAACTTACCCATCGCAGGAAGTAGTGTAAAGGAGTACATATCATACAGCTTTGCTAGAGCTTCGTTGTCGGTCTTGGAAAATTCAAGGACCAGTAGGCGTCCACCAGGTTTAAGCACTCGGTACATCGAGCGAAGTGCTTTACTTTGATCGGTGACGTTACGTAGACCGAAAGCAATTGTGATGACATCAAAAGTATTATCGTCAAATGGTAGCATTTCAGCATTCATTTGAACGTACTCGATATTGCTAACAAGCCCTAAATCACGTAACTTTTCGCGCCCAACTTTCAGCATTGAGTTGTTAATATCGCCTAAAACGACTTGTCCTTTACCACCAACTAACTCACTAAATTTCGCAGTTAAATCACCTGTACCACCGGCAAGATCAAGCACTTTATGGCCGGCACGTACACCAGAGCAGGCGATGGTTTGGCGTTTCCACAAACGATGGATACCGAATGACATCAGGTCATTCATAATGTCGTACTTTGTTGCTACAGAATGAAATACGTCTGCAACCATAGAGGCTTTTTTGTCTGTTTCGACCGTTTTATATCCAAAGTGGGTAGTATTGTCTTGTGACTCTTTCATGAGGGTTCCATCATTACTCTGCAACTGTGGTTGTTAGTGTACTTGATAGGTAGCCGTGGGCGCAATTTCTAATCCTCGTTGTGTTGTTGAAAATGTACACAAAAAGAGTGATTGCAGATCAGTGACTAATATAGCAATGTTGGCCGAGAGAATGTGCCTTTTGCGCGGCATAGCCTGCACGTTTTGCTAATACATTAAAGTCTTGCTCTGGCGCGAGTTGCGCAATACCAAGAGCCAGAGATACATCAGGTAATGGAATTTTTCCTTTTGCACTGACAAACTTTAGTCGCTCAACACCTTTACGCACTTTATCAGCGATGACACTGGCGGTTTCTAAGTCTACGTCAGCGAGGATCACCGTGAACTCTTTTTTCCCCGTACGACCAGGTAAGCCGCTTTCAACGACATAGCGTTTAATGTTATTGGCGATGCGATTAAGCACCACTTCGCCCACAACATCACCAAACCGGACTGAAAACTCGTCAAGGTTATCAACTTGAATAGAAAGGGCACAGACGGATTTTTGCTGTGATTGCCATAGAGACACTTTTTGATGAAGGTAGTGGCGCTTATAAAGACCCGTTTGTGGGTCTAACAAATGTTGTTTACGCAAGTCGAGTAGTAACTTTTGATTACGTTCATAATCTAAACGCGATTTTATTAACGCTTGTTTAAATTGTTTGTGCTGTTTTAGCAATAGCTCTGTTTGTTTGGTGAGTGTTGATAGTGCGCGCTTACTCTTTAGAATGTTGTGCTCATCTAAATTATGCACACATTGACTGACTTGCTGGGCAAAGCGAATTACCTGCTTTTGTGAGCTTTCTGCATTTTCGTGTAATTCAGTTACCAAAGAGTCGACACCCTCAAGTAATTCAGATTGTGTCTTTTGACCTTGATCTAAAAACTGATAGTAGAGCTGTTCAATGAATACACAGTCTATTTTTGTGTGTGCTTTGATGGCTTTGTTGATGGCACAGTCGAGATCTTTGTTCGTGGCGCTGATATGGGTATAAGCGACTTGGTAATTTAAAGGTGTAGGCGGCAAATGATGTTGCTCTAAAAACAGGCACACCTGTGTCATTTTTTCTTGGGCAACAGCCATGGGATCATGGAGCATCATTTCATTTACCACAACAATTAATTATCAAACGTTAATGAACTACCACCATCTCCTTCGGTGTAACTCTTGTCCTAATTGCACTAGACCTACATTAATCTGTATCGTCCGAATTTAAAAGTAAAAAATTTGTCTTTGAAATAGAAAATTTACATTTTTTTGTTGAATTGCTGATTTTCTCATCAATTTTTACTAGGTTGAGTAAATTGTATTCGATCTGAGATATTCGTGATTTTGTCGAATTAAGTTGCATCTGTTACGGGACTCTCCTACTTTGACTAGCAGAAAGTTCATTTCACCATAACAAAAAGCTCAGCGCGAAGAGGAGCTGCCATTTTTGGCAATTGTCCGCAAGCTGAGTAACAACAAAGTATTGAGGAAGTCAGCGTGTTATCACCAAAATTAAAGCTTTGGACTAAGCGTTCAAGCGTCGCCGTTTATCTAACCGTCGCCTTATCTGGTTGTGCTATCACCGGAAGTGACAATAACGCTGAGTTTACTCAAATAGCGAGCGATGTCATGAAATTTAGAAGTGATATCAATGCTTATGGTCGTAGTGACGTACAAGCCGAGTTTCTACTGCCAAATCTCAGTGCAGAAAAGCTGGCGACCACAAACCAACAGCGTCTACAGTTTTTGGCTCAGCTCGACAATATCGACACTTCAGCGCTAAGTGAGGAAAATCAAATCAATCTCACTATTTTGCGTGCGCAAGTGCAAAATAGCGTCGATGAATATCGCTTTCATAGCCACTATATGCCGCTAACCTCGGAATACGGTTTTCATTCTGGTTTGTCTTTTATGATCTCTGGTCATGACTTTAAAAAGCGTGCTGGTTACGAGCTATATTTAGCACGTTTACAGCAAGTTCCTCGTTATTTTAACCAAAATATCGACTGGATGAAGGAAGGTATGGCGGTTGGTTTGACCCAGCCGAAAGCTGTGCTTGAAGGTTATGAAAGTTCTATCGAAGCTTATATCGTTGATGATGTGACAAAATCCGAGTTTTATGGTCCGTTTACACAAAATCAAGCGGGTTTACCTGATGCCGAATTTAAAGCACTGCAACAGCGTGCCAAAAAGATTATTCAAGGCGATGTGATCGCAGCATATCAAAATTACCTTAATTTCTTTGTTAATGAGTATCGTCCTGCGGCAAGAGCTGAAATTGGAATTTCTTCGACACCAAATGGTGAGGCATTTTATGCGAATCGTGCAAAATACTACACCACCACGAATATGACGCCTAAGGAGATCCATGAGCTTGGTCTCAAAGAGGTGGCTCGGATCCGTGCGGAGATGGAAAAGATTATTAAAAAAGTAGGCTTTAAGGGATCTTTTGCCGACTTTGTGCAGTTTTTAAGAACCGATCCACAGTTTTATGCCAAAACGCCTAAGGAATTACTCAAAGAAGCTGCTTATATTGCAAAAAAGATGGATGCTCAGTTACCTAAGCTATTCCATACATTACCAAGAAAGCCATACGGTGTCGCACCAGTGCCAGCGAGCATTGCACCTAAATATACAACTGGACGTTACTCTGGTGCCCGCAGCGATACCGACGCTGGCTATTATTGGGTAAATACCTACGCACTGGATAAGCGACCGCTTTATGTATTGGAAGCGTTGACTCTGCATGAAGCTGTACCTGGACACCACTTACAGATCTCCCTTAATGCTGAGCTAGACTATCTACCGGAATATCGTCGTAACGAATATATTTCAGCTTTTGGTGAAGGATGGGGGTTATATTCTGAGTTTTTAGGTATCGAAGCTGGATTTTATCAAGATCCTTACAGTGATTTTGGTCGCCTAACTTACGAGATGTGGCGAGCGGCTCGTTTGGTTGTAGACACCGGCATGCATATGTTTGGCTGGAGCCGTGAGCGAGCGATGAACTTTATGAAAGACAACACTGCCTTGTCCTTACATAACGTGAAAACGGAGACTGACCGCTATATCTCGTGGCCGGCTCAGGCATTGTCATACAAAATTGGTGAGCTAACTATTAAGCGCCTACGTCGCAAAGCAGAAAAAGCGCTAGGTGATCAGTTTGATATCCGTGAATTCCACCACCAAATCTTACGTCATGGCTCTGTGCCATTATTTGTGCTTGAAGACCAAATTGACAAATATATTGAAACCACGATGAATCAAGTGCGTAAGTAATCAAGATAGTCCCTCTAATAAAAAAGCCCAAAGTAGTAACTTTGGGCTTTTTTATTTTACTAGCCTAAGCTAGTTTAGTTTACAAAACTAATGATGAGCTGATACACATCATCGGTCGTTCGGCATTTATTGGCATTAATAATGAGCTGTTCACCTAAGTGTAGTGCTCGCTGTTGCACCGCTAGGCGCGCGCCTTCATCTTCAATCGCATCTATGTCTGCAACATGTGCGAGACCAATGGTGCGGCGGATCAATTCACAACCACAATAACCAACCGCGTCTTGCAATACCTTAGTGAGGAAGTATTCCGCGTAGCCATCTGCTTGCAACGACAGGTCGCGAGTTTGTGTTTTCGCTAGTTCAAGCCAAGTTACATAGAAGCTTGATAGGGTGGTGGCGATACTATCGAGTAAATAAACCTGCATATTTCGACGTTTTGGCAGAGCGTTAATGCGGGCATGTTGGGCACAGTAGTTAAGCAGTAAATTGCCGATAAATGAGCCTAAATCGAAGCCAATGGGGCCAAAAAAGCCAAACTCTGGATCGATTAGCTTTGTATGCTGTGCATCGACGAAAATACTGCCTGTATGGACATCACCATGAAGTAAGGTTTCTGGTGCATTGAGAAATTGGGCTTTCAGTTTTGCCACTTCAGCTAATAACGTCTTATTTTTTCTCAGTATTTCCACAGATGATTGTAATGCAGCAGGAAAGTTGTTTCTTTCAGCATCGCGGTATGGGTCGTCAAAGAACAAATCTTCAGTGATCGAACAAAGTTCTGGGTTAGTGAACTCGGTGACTAGGGCTTTTTTTTCACTCGGTGTTAAGTAAAAGCTTGAGTGGTAAAAGCTGGTTTTTGCTAGATAATTTGCGACGTCTTTGCCGAGTCTTGCAAAGGTGTTCGCTTGGTTTAATTCACCACGCAAAATGCGTAGATGACCAAGATCTTCCAACACAGTTACCGCAAGCTCTGTATTGTGATGCAGCACTTTTGCTGTGGTATCTGGGCAGATCTCACCATGACGTTGTAACACACTAGCTTCAATTCTGGCTCTGTCTAACGTCAGTGGCCAGCTCTCTCCCACACATCGAGCGTAAGGCAAAGCTTGCTTGACGATGATGCTATTTTCCTGCGTATCTTGTACGCGGAAAACCAAATTCAGATTGCCATCACCAAACTCATAACAAGACAAGGTTGCATCTTTATCAAAGAAGCTTCCTAAATTAGTAATGTAATCAATAACTTTTTCTGCATCAAATTCAATGTAGCTCGACATGTTTCTGCACCTTGTGGATATTTGCTAATAGCATTCTATATTTTTAAATGTTTAGATGTCTATACTTCTTTAGATCTTGATGTAAAATATCACCAGTTACACTTTGAAAAAGCGGGATGTCATGAAAACCTTAATTGCACGTAGTCTTAAATTTGAATCGGGCGTGGTACAGGTATTGGATCAATACTTACTACCACACCAACAGGTGTGGCATGAATGCCGCGACGTTGCGACGATGAGCGAGCTCATTCTGACACTTAAGGTTCGCGGCGCTCCGCTTATCGGGTTAGCGGCAAGTTTGTTAATTGGTTATCTTACCGAGCAGGGAAAAGATAAAAACACAATTGCCCGTTCGATAGATGAACTTGAAGCAACACGCCCTACAGCGGTGAACTTAATGCACTACATGGCGAGATTGCGTGAAGCGTTACAAGCGAATGATTGGCAACAACAAGTGGTCACAACCGCAGAACAGTTATTTGAAGAAGACACTGCGCTATGCGAGCGTATGGCAAATATAGGTGCAGAGCTTGTGAATGCGGGAGACAATATTCTTACTCACTGTAATACTGGTGCGCTGGCAACGGCAGGTGTAGGCACCGCTCTTGGCGTAATCCATCATGCTGCAAAACAACATGGTGACATTCATGTTTGGGTTGATGAGACTAGGCCACTGTTACAAGGTGGTCGGCTTACTGCGTTCGAACTAGATGCATGGCAAATCCCATACACGCTAATCTGTGACAATATGGCTGCGAGTTTAATGGCGGCGGGTAAAGTCGATAAAATCTTTGTAGGGGCAGATAGGATTGCGGCAAACGGTGATTTTGCGAATAAAGTTGGCACTTACAATCTCGCGGTGTTAGCTCATTTCCATAATATTCCTTTTTATGTGGTTGCCCCGATCACAACGTTGGATAGAAGCTGTCCAAATGGCGCAGCCATTCCAATTGAACAACGCGCCAAAAGCGAAGTAACCGGTGTCAGTGGTAGTTTTGGTGATTGCCAATGGGCACCCAACAATGCAGAGGTATACAACCCAGCATTCGATGTTACGCCAGCGAGTTTGATCACCGGATGGGTGTTGGATACGGGGTTGTTTACGGGTGATGATGTTTTAATAGGCGCTTTCAAAAAAGACTAAAATATTGTTAAACAATGGCGCAATCCCTCTTAGTAGCTCTGGCTATCCACTGTAACCAGAGCTAACTGAGTGGGACTAGTCAAGCAATGGAAACTGTTTTGCAATTTCAGAGTCCGTGCTTTTCGCAACCCAACCCTCTTGATTATTGAACAGGCGAATGGCCGTAAACTCTGGTTCGCTACCCATATCAAACCAATGAGGCGTATTTTCTGGCACTGAGATTAGGTCACCTTGCTGGCATAAAACTTGGTATACCTTATCGTTTAAGTGTAAGCAGAATAGCCCTTGTCCTTTAACAAAAAAACGCACTTCATCTTCGCTATGAGTATGTTCAAAAAGAAATTTCTGTCTCAACTCAGAGGCGTTAGGATTGCCCTTTGCGAGTGAAATCACGTCGACAGTTTGATAACCGCCTTGTGCCTTTAATCTTTCAATATCGCTCTGGTAGGCATTAATAATGTCGTCTTGTGACATTTCAGCTGTGATATCGGTGCTAGTCTGCCATTGTTCAAAGCGTACGCCTTGCTCTGCGAGTAAAGATGCGATGATGTTTGCGTCTTGCTCTTGCTGTAAAGCTTGGCTTGGATTCTGTACCTGGTAGATAGTCAGTTGACTCATGAAAATGCCCCTTCATCAAAATGGTCAAAGCTTGATATAACTGGATGTTCAGGTGATGTTGCTTGTGCATCTCTAAACAGTTGTAATGTTTGCATGCCAGCGGCCTTTGCCGCGTCTAGCTCGGCTACGATATCGCTTAAAAAGAGGATTTGATCTGCTTCATACGGTAGGGTTGCAATAATATTCTGATACGCCGAAATTTCCTGCTTGGCACCCACTTTAGTATCAAAGTAGTCACTAAATAGCGGGCGAATATCACCATAGTCTGAGTGGGCAAATAGTAGCTGCTGCGCTTTCACAGAACCCGACGAATATACGTAGAGGTCGCGGCCATTCGCTTTTTGTTGTGTTAAAAACTGGTAGGCATCTTCATACAAATGTCCGGTAAAATCGCCGTTTGTATAGCCAAACTGCCAAACGAGACCCTGTAGCTGTTTTAATGGCGTGATTTTCTTATCCGCGGCGATCCACTCAAGTAGCGCGGCAATCACGGTATCAATATCAGCGTTTGCATTATCCAATTCTGCTCTGACGGCACTAATTTGCTCGGCAACGGCGGCGTCATGCTGATGGTCGCGAATAAATTGCGGTAAATGCGCAGCAGCATACGGGAATAGTATCTCTTTAACAAATGAGATACGGGTAATTGTCCCTTCAATATCTGTTAAAATGGCTTTGATCATTGGCGCCCCTCCAATTTAATGCGTTCTAATTCGCAGGCAAATAAAAACTCTAAGCCCTCAATATGACGACGCGTTTCTTGCACTGTACGGCCCACTGCGTATAACCCGTGACCTCGGATCAATACACCGTGTATAACCGGTGTAGTTTGATGAGATTGCGCCACGCGCTGTGCTAGCCGCTCTATATCCTGATCGTTATCAAAAATAGCAATGGATAAGGTTTCTTCATGCGATTGAATGCCAGACAGTGACTTTTGCATTTCATAACCACAGATCTGAAATTGCTCGCCTTGAATAAATCGCGACAACACCGTCGCAGCAACTGAATGAGTGTGTAATATACACTGTGCACCCACGCATAATTCATATAGTTTTAGGTGCAATGCAGTTTCGGCTGAAGGCTTGCCACTACCGGCAATGATGGTGCCTGTGGCGTCTAATTCCAGAAATTGTTCTGGTGTTAATTTACCTTTATCAAAGCCGCTGGCCGTGACAACAAAGCCAGAGTCTGTTTTGATAGAGAAATTACCACCAGTCGCGGGAACCCAGCCTTGCTGAGCAACCCAAGCTCCTGCGTCGATAAGCGCGAGTTTTGCGGCTTGTGTGTGCATAGTTAACACCTATAAATTAAATGCGTTTGGACGGCTATACATCTATTTTGAGCAATGATAGCATCCACTCACGATTAGCACCATAAGAAAGAGAGTGTTGCAGTGAAAAGTAAGTTACCTCAGGTTGGAATTAGTATATTTAGCCAAATGACGGCATTAGCGAACGAGCATGGTGCGATCAACTTATCGCAAGGCTTTCCGGAGTTTGATGCGCCTGATTACCTCAAATCACAACTGAGCCACTATGTTGGCGAAGGTCAAAACCAGTATTCGCCTTCTGCCGGCGTACCGAGCTTGCAAGCACAAGTTGCGGCATTAATTGAACGTCGTTATCAGGTGAATGTTTCAGGACAAGAACAGATCACGGTGACCTCGGGCGCAACGGAAGCACTCTTCGTGGCAATTCAGGCGATAGTATCTGAAGGGGACGAAGTTATTGTATTTGATCCAGCTTACGACTCTTATGAGCCAGCAATTGAACTGGCTGGCGGGAAAGCCGTGCACATCGCGTTGACTGCACCGCATTACCAAATTGATTGGCAGCAAGTCGCAGCGAGTATCAACCCAAATACCCGTGCTATTATCATCAATACACCGCATAATCCGACGGCTAAAACGCTGAAGCCGTCAGATATAGCGCAGCTGAAACAGTTGCTAAATCAGCATGACTTGTTATTGATCAGTGATGAAGTATACGAGCATATTACCTTTGATGGTTTGCCCCATTTGAGCGCATTAACTGATCCTGTATTGTTTGAGCGTGCGTTTGTGATCTCAAGCTTTGGTAAAACTTTTCATAGTACAGGCTGGAAAATGGGCTACTGTGTGGCGCCAAAGCAAATGACTGTTGAGTTTAGAAAGATCCATCAGTATGTAACATTCTCAAGCTTCACTCCGGCACAACTTGCATTGGCAGATATGCTTGCTGAACATCCTGAGCACGTTGATGAGCTGAGTGGATTTTATCAACAAAAACGCGATGTTCTGGTTAAGGCGTTAGCGTCAAGCCGATTTACTTTGTTGCCAAGTGAAGGGACTTATTTTTTGCTTTTGGATTACAGTGAAATTTCTGATCTTGATGATGTTGCCTTTTGTCGCTATCTGGTGGAAGAGGTTGGGGTGGCGGCAGTGCCACTCAGTGTTTTTTACCAACAAGCATCTGAAGACAAGGTCATTCGATTATGCTTTGCTAAGGAAAATAAGACATTAGAAGAGGCTGCAAAACGCTTATGTCAACTTTAACCGTTACTCTTGTTCAAACAGATATCCAATGGCTTTCACCTGAGGCCAACTTTACCCATATTGAACGTTTGCTAGAAAATGTTGAGCCAAGCGATTTAATTTTGCTACCAGAGACATTTGCTACCGGCTTCGCCGTAAAAGAGCTGGGTGTTGAGCGTTATGCTGATGCAGCCATCGAGTTTTTACAGCAATGTGCTCAGCGCTTTGAAGCTGTTGTTGCGGGCAGCATATTGGTTCCGCAAGGAGATAAAAAGGCCAACCGTATGGTGTGGTGCCAACCGGATGGAGAGATACTTCATTATGACAAAAGACACTTATTCTGTTTAGGTAATGAGGGTGATTTTGTCGTTGCTGGTGAGCACCGTGAAGTGTTTGAATTAAAAGGCATTAAATTCTTACCGCAGATCTGCTATGACTTACGTTTCCCAGTATTTCAGCGTAATCAGAACGATTATGAGGTTATGATTAATATTGCAAACTGGCCAGCGGCACGCCGAAATCATTGGGATACTTTACTGGCTGCTCGTGCAATCGAGAATCAGTGCTTTGTGCTTGCGGTAAATCGCGTAGGTGAAGATGGGTATGGCACTGCGCATAATGGTGGTACTAAAGCGATTGACTTCAATGGTAATAGCATTGTTTCGGCAGCAGATGACCAAGCAGAAGTTATTACCGTAAAGCTAAAACTAAGCGACTTGCAGCAGTACAAAGCTAAATTTCCAGCCCACCTCGATGCGGATAAATTTACATTGGCATAATACACATTGATACATGTATAAATTGCCCAACTAAGAGCTCTAGTTGGGCACGATCTAACTCGAAGCTCAATAGGCCCTAAGATGCATTATATTGATGCACAAGCAATTCACCTTCTCTGCCAGTGGCGCTGTAATCATTTTTTGATAAACGGAAATAGCTCAACTGGGTGCGCATTTCGTGGGCTTGCTCGGCCATTTGTCTTGCCGCTGCCATTGTTTCTTCGGTAATTGCAGAGTTTTCTTGAATAAGATCCGTCAGTCGTTGCACCACCAAATCCACTTCTTTGATGGCTTGCTGCTGCATTGAGGTCGATTCATTGATTTTAATGATGTTGTTATTTACATCACTCACTGCACCAACGATTTGTTGCAGCTTTTCACCAGAACTATTCGCAAGCTCAGTACCTTGCTCTACCTTCTGATTACTGTTAGATATAATTTCTTTAATTTGCTTTGCAGAGGCGGCGCTGCGCCCTGCTAGTTCTCGCACCTCATTTGCAACGACGGCAAAGCCGCGGCCATTTTCTCCCGCTCGTGCCGCTTCAACGGCGGCATTGAGTGCCAGTAGGTTGGTTTGAAACGCAAGCCCATCAATCACGGATACAATTTCATTAATGTCTTTACTGGCTTTGTTCACCTCAATGATAGCGGCTACGGTTTGGGCAGATAAATTGCCTCCTTCTTTGGCTATGTTTTCTGCGTTTTTTGCCAGTCCTACGGCATCACCTGATTGATTTGAAACCTTAGTGAGCTCATCTAACATATTGCCAGTGCTGGCACTGGCTTCTTCTAAGTTTGCTGCTTGCTCTTCTGTGCGTTGGCTGATTTCGGTGTTACTCGCCGCTATTTCTCCAGCACTTTGGGCAACATAGTTTGCTGCGGCTTGGATCCCTTCAATGACACTGGTGAGCTTTTGAATTGTGGTATTGGTGTCCTCTTGAAGAGATTTAAACACGCCAAAATATTTACCATCCACTTTATTACTTAAATCGCCCTTAGCAACATTCGCCAATACACTACTGACTTCTGAGATAGCATCTGAAACTTGTGAGGTCGAGCCGTTTACGTCTTCTTTTAGTTGCTGTAATTGACCTTGTAGTTGTAACTCTATTTTTTGGCTAAAGTTACCTTCGGACATTGCACCCATTACACTGCCGAGTTCTTCAATAACTTGATTTAGGTTCTCGACTGAACGGTTGATATCACCTTTAAGATTGTCAAGCTGGCCAGACATCGCAGATTGAATGGTGCGATCAAATCGACCATGACTAATTGCCATCATCACTGTTGAGATTTCTGAGATAGCAACATCAACGGCGGTGACGGAAGCATTGATATCATCTTTAAGTTGAGCTAGTTGGCCTGTTGCTACTACATCTACCTGTTGTTTAAAGTCGCCATTGCTGACACCGGCCATTACAGCGCCGATCTCTTTCATCACTCCGTCTAGGTTTGCCATGCTGGAGTTGATATCTTGTTTTAACGTCTCTAATTGGCCTGCGAGTGGAGCATCAAGTTGCGCAGAGAAGTTGCCTTGACGCAGTGCAGACATAATCGTGCTGATACCGTCAATCGCGCTGCTAAGGCTACGTACGGAATTATTTACCGAATCTTTGAGTTGTGCTAATTTTCCTTTAGCGGGTACGGTTACTTGTTCCTTAAAGTTACCTTGCTCAATATTGGCCATCACATGAACTATACCGTTCATGGTTGAATTAATCGAAGACAAGGAATCATTGATATTATTTTTGAGCAGGTCTAAGTCGCCAGACATCGGAGCGCTGAGTTTGGTATCAAACTGACCATTTGCCATATCAATGGAAATTTCATTAAGCTCAGAAATAGCTCGACTTAAGGTATTGGCGCAGTGGTTAGTGGCATCTTTTAGGGTTTCTAGTTCGCCTCGACAAGGTACTTTTATACGCTCTTCAAACTTGCCCGATGCCATTTGATTCATGACGCGGTTAGCTTCTGTGATAGAAAGCTGCAAAGCATCCAGTAATGAATTAAATGCTTGTGCACTGTTGCCTATTTCATCATGACTTCGAATTGGGGCTCGCAAAGAAAAGTTGCCTTCTTGTTCAACCAACTTCATGGTTTCCACCAATTCGTGGACGGGTTTTGTGAGCGTTTTTGAGAACCAGTAGGCGACGATTAGTACTAATACGATAGTAACGGCTAAAATAATCATCAGATATTGAGAGAGTGAAGTGACGGAAGCGAATGCTTCTGACTCGTCCATCTCGGCAAGTAGCGCCCAACGGGTATTAAAGACCTCTACCGGTGTATAAGCAGATAACACGGCTTCGCCGTTATAGTCCTGAATAACTTGTTGTCCAGATTTATTATTCAATGCTTGAGAGACCGCAAATGTTGCTACTTTGCCGCGCTCAGGATATCGGAATGAATTTACCACTGAGTGGTTTTGTGGGTCTAAGAAGGAATCAGAGCGCATTAGGCCCTCAGGACCGACTAAGTAGGTTTCACCACTTCCTCCCAAGCCCTCTCGTTCGGTCATGATAGTGTTGATGGCATCAATAGATAATTGTGCAGCAACAATTGCAACGGTTTGACCATTAACCACTATGGGTTTAGCGATAAAACTAGCGGGCGCATTATAAGAAGGGAGGTATTGTTTATAATCGGCAAATGTACTGATTGTTGGATCGGTTGAGTTTTTTAGTTCTCGATAAAGAGAAGCTAAATTACTATTGGCATAGGGACCTGACTCTAGTGATGTAGCAAAATCAACTTCTTTAAATACAGAATAGACAATATTGCCGTTGCGAGGGTCAATAATAAAGATATCGTAAAACTCGTAGATGTCGGCAATGTTCAACATGTACGGATGATAGCTACGGTGAGCTAAGTCATAACTATCTAAATGCCCAGTTTCAATAAACTTATATTTCTCGCCAACAGGGTAGGGATTACTGGCTAGGTAGCGTGCTTGCAGTGCAAGACCTGACTCTGAAATATTACTGATTAGTTTTTCGGTACTGGTGTCCTCTGGGTTTTCTTGATTAAACTTAGGTACGAACACTTCATCGTAAAATCGAGATAGCTTGACATAGTTTGTATCGCCTTGGGCGCTTGGAAAGCTGTTAATGAACTCTTGTGCGATCACGGGAAGCAATGGATTTGCCGTAAAGGCATTCAGCTTATCCTCAACGGTCTCAAAATAGCGGTTAACCGCACTTTTTTTAATCTCACTCACTGCTCCAAGTTGTGAATATACTTGCGCTGTCATGGCATTTGATGCGGTATAAAGTGCAATAGAAATAATCACTATTAGTGGCACGAGGGCGACGATTAGAAATGCAAAAATCAGCTTTTTAGTTAAATTAAGAGAGCTAAAGAACTGTGAAAACCCGGACATAACCTAATTCCCTGTTGCTGGAGGTACCTATAACAGCATAGAACAGTATTGGTTAAGATCTAGACAAAAAAGAAAAAAGCTCGGCTATCTTTATGGCCGAGCTTTTACATTTAACCTTTCTCTTTTACAAGAGCGAGACTTTATATCAGTTGTATTAAGTAAATGATCTATTTTGAAGCGGGGAAATAGCTTTAGTAGCGAGGCAAAAAATTTTGCTATTTAGTTGTTCTAAATGAGAAATTTTTAACGAAGCTAATATGCTATTTCACCCTTCAAATTGATTAGAGAATTAATTCAATTGGTATTAATGTTTCCAGTGATAGGTATGGGCTTTTTCTTCCATGTACTCAGCGGTTGCTGGGTGCATTTGTGTTTGTACGCCATTTTCAAAGAAGAAAGGCTGGCGTTTATTATCATAGTTACCAATTTCATTCATGGTCGCTGCATCATAGATACGGCCATTGATCACGGTGTAGGCAACTTTTTCTGATTCACGAATATTAGAAAGTACATCTCCATCAATGATGGCAAGGTCAGCTAGTTTCCCTTGTTCAATCGTGCCAAGGTCGCGATCTAGCCCTAAATATCTCGCGCCATCGATAGTACCACTACGAAGCGCCTGCCATGGGGTAAAGCCACCTTGGGCCATTGACCATAACTCCCAATGTGCTGCTAAACCTTCCCGTTGGCCGTGAGCACCAATGTGTACAGTAACACCTTTATCACGCAACTGTTTCGCAGTTTTAGCGACATTAATGTGGTTGTAGTGACGTTCAGGCGCTTTGCTTGGGCGAATTGACCTTGGTTTGACTATATATTCAGGAACAAAGCTCATCAAGCGTTCGTTTTCCCATACATTGGTGTGATGATACCAATATTCTTCACCAGCAATACCGCCGTAGGCAACAGCAAAAGTCGGAGTAAAGCCAACGTTTGTTTGCCCCCACATTTGTTCGATATCAGAGTAAATATTCGCAATCGGTAAGGCATGTTCAACACCTGTGTGACCATCGATTATCATGTTCATGTTGTGTTGGAATTTTGAGCCACCTTCAGGTACAACCATGATTTCCATGTTTTTTGCCGCCTCCAACACTTGTTGACGCGTCTCACGACGAGGGTGATTGTAACTCTTCACCGAAATAGCGCCTGCGTCTTTTAAACGTTTAACATGGAATTCAGCGTCTTCAAGGTTGCTGATAGGTGTTTTGTAGCCTGGTGCATTGCCAGCATATAAGATACGGCCGACAGAGTAGGTTCTTGGGGCCACGGTGAGACCTGCTTTTTGCAACTCAGCCATTGAGAACACCTCACCAGAGTCATTGGAAGGATCATGGATAGTTGTCACACCAAAGCTCAAGTTTGAGTATTGATTCCAGTTCTGTTGTGGTTGCAGGTTACGGCTGCCGTAGCTACCATGTGCGTGGGCATCGATAAGTCCTGGGATCACGGTTTTACCGCTAATATCCATCACTTTAGCTGTGCTAGGAACGTCTAGTTCACCTTGCTTACCGACTGCAACGATGCGATTCTCTTTGATCAGAATAACACCATTGTCGATGATTTCTTGTTCGTTCTCAGCGTTACGCATAGTCACTACTTTACCGCCGACTAGCGCAATCATACCTTCAGGCTTATCTGCTTTTTGCTCAAAACTTAAGTCAATGCCTTCAGCGGTTAGCTCGTCGGTGTTGTCAGATGCACCATCGACGAAAGCGAAAGTATCAGTCAGTTTGCGTTGATAAAGTGTGGGACCAAATGCCCAAGTTAGCGCGCTGCTATCCGCTTTCCAATTTAGGAAATCACCAGAGTACTTTGACACTTGCTTAACTGGGAAAGCTTTCTCACCCTTGTTAATTGATAGGGTTTTACCTGTACTGGTAAAAGGTGCAACAAAGGTATTGAAGTGCTCGATAAATGCCACGTATTGGCCGTTTGGAGAGACTTTAAAATCAAAGACGTAATCACCTTTGAAGTGGCTACGTTCTTCTTGGCCATTGAGGTTAACACTTTTAAGCTCACGATGTGTTTCGTCACTCATTGTTGAGAAGTAAATGCGCTCTGAGTCGGCTCCAAAGTGAGGATTATCACCATTTTTAATAATGCGCTTTGCTTCGCCGCCTTTGGCATCAATCAGATAAATACCTGGGTGCATTGACCAATCGCCACTTAACAAGTAGCCACCCGTGACCTTTTTAAATAGCACGTTTTTACCATCAGGTGAAAAACTAGGAGAGATATAGTGACCTGGTTCTTGGGTGATCACTTTACCCTTACCGCCAGTTGCAGATACAACACGTATCGCGCCTAAGTCTTTGTCATTCCACGTCGTGTAGACGATAGACTTACCATCGCGAGAGTAGCTTGGGTAGAACTCAAAGTGGTTGGTTTGTTTAGTGAGGCGCCTTACTTTACCTGACTCAATGTCTTTTATGTAAAGGTAGCCAAGCGCTTGGAATAGCGCAGTTTCACCATCTGGAGAAATTTGCGACCAGCGCGCGAGTTTAATTTTAAAAGTATCAGGTGCAACATCCACAGCAAAACGCAGTGCCGGTGTAATCTGTTTTTCAGCAACAACACGAGTAGGGATGATGCTCACCTCTTTTGACTCTATATTGACGCGGTTGAATACCCCTTTTGCCCAAAAAACCAGGGATTTACCATCTGGCGTGTAAGCAAAAGAAGGCGTGTTACCATGTGCACCATTGGCTTCTTGCAAATCACGGTCAAGCCCTGAATATACACGAGTCTCAATACCTGAACGTAAATCTTTGATGTATAAAGCGCTGACCATTTCGTTGCTGTTGTCTTCGCGCTTAACAAACGCAATTGATTTACCGTCAGGGCTAACGGTTGGGCGAATAGCACCTCCGGCACCACGGATCACGGTTTCTTCTTCACCTGTAGCTAAATCCCAACTACGAATTTCAAAAACAGAGTCGAGCGAGTTTTTATTATACTCCCAGCGTACGCCTGAGGTTGCGTCAACTGAGTAATAGATTTTTTTACCGTCGTGAGAAAATGCGGGTTCTGCAACGTTCTTTTGAGAGCTTGTACCATGCAGACGTTCGCGAACTAATACGCCTTTACCACCACTGATGTGATACATGCGTATTGAACCTGCTGGGATGGTACGGCCTGTTACTTGACCCTGTTTTACCGCAATATATTGACCATCTGGTGACCATGCCGGGTTATGAATAAGGTTATTTACTTCTTTTGACACCTGGCGTAGATTTTGACCGTCAACGTCCATCACCCACAGGTTGTCACCGCCTGCGCGATCAGAGATAAACGCGATGTATTTACCGTCAGGGGAAAACTTAGGTTGAATGTTCCAGCCCATATCTGCTGTGAGTGCTGTTGCTTTACCGCCGTCAATTGGCATGATGTAGAGGTCGCCAAGCATATCAAAGACGATGTGCTTACCATCAGGACTAACATCTAAGTTACTCCAGGTGGTTTCGTTAGTATCAATGGTGATGGTTTGCTTTTCGCCTGGTGGGTTGAGCACATCCCAGCCTTTAGTTGATTTTTCTTCTGCTTGCGCGGCTGTAACAGCATCATCAGCGCTGGCTGGTTGAGCCAAACTAATCACAGCTGCACCGATAGCAATCGCTAGGGGGGTTTTAAAAAATGACATAGATGTTCCCTAATTTTATAGTTTTTATCTCAGACGCGTAACGCGTCTAAGTAAGTTAGCGTTAATATAAATTGGCACTAAGCATGAACAAATTTTATGATGATGTCGAACGAGATGCGTTTAACCCCGCAAAATGAGCGGGTGTTAAATCGAGTGCGTATCATAACGCTTATCCTATAGCCTCTTTACGTACAAACTGGAGGTAGGCCGCAAGGCTGTCTTGCCATAGCGTCATGGCTTCTGTGAGTTCATCGTGACAAGATTTTCCGTCCAATAATCGGCGCTCTGCTTTTTTCAAATTTGAACCGTAGCGATTAAACCCGAGTTGCAAGGCCGTGCTGGCTTGGCGGTGAAGTTGTCTGATGCATTGTTCTCGGTCTTGTTCCAATAATTGCTGAATATGAATAAGTTTATTTCGTGCAGATAATACAAACTCGTTGTAAATCGAAGAAACTTCATCCTCACTAAACCCTGATTTCAAAGCATTTACGGCTGTTTCATCGTAAAGAGTATCGGGCAATTCCACGCTTACACTAGCCTTTTTCGGGGACTGTGATTCGCTCAGCGCTTGGCGTAACTTTTCTTGTTTTATCGGTTTACCAACGATATCGCGAATGCCAAGTGCTAGATACTCTTTGACCTCATCGGGGCTGAGGCTGGCGGTAAAGGCTAAAAATGGAGTTCGCTTGTTTTTATGCTCACAGTTTTGTAGCTGTTTTAATACTTCTTGCCCGGAAAGATCGGGCAAATTCATGTCTAACAGTACGACATCGAAACGGTGTTCTACCAGCATCTCAATGGCGCTTTTACCATTGGTTGCCAATTTAACCTTATGTTCATCTTCTGCCATAAACTCGATAGCGATTTTTTGGTTGAGATCTAAGTCCTCTACCAACAGCACTTTTAGACCCGTGATACAGTTATCATGCTGCGGACGTTGCTCTACTAAGCTCAGTTCGCCAATGTTTAATAGTAAATCAAAACTAAATGTGCTGCCTTTACTTAGCTCACTTTTGATATCTAGCTGTGAATTCAAGCGGTTGAGCAAGCGGCTAGTAATGGCGAGGCCCAAACCTGTACCACCTTTAACTTTACCGGCACTACTTTGTACGTAAGGCTCAGTTAGTTTATTAATGTCTTCACTATCAATACCTGGCCCTGAGTCCGTGATACTAAAGCGCACTTTATGCTCAATTTGTTGGTCTTTTAAAATCTCAACTTTGAGTTTTACCTCGCCTCTATCGGTGAATTTTATGGCATTTCCAACGAGGTTAATTAGGATCTGTCGTAGTTTCTGCTGGTCAAAGTAGTAACACACCTGATCGGGCAGCTCGTACACCAATTCAAAGTGTAGCTTTTTTTGCTCTGCAAGCGGACTTAGCAGCAAACAAAGGTTTTGTAGCCAACTTCTAAGCTCAACGTCTTCTTCGTACAAAGCTTCATCGCTTTGCTCCAAACTCGCGTAGTCTAGTACTTTATCAATTAGTAGATTTAACGATTCAGCTGAATTTACGATAGCTTCACAATAAGCTTTGTTGCGACTGTCTGTGGTGCGTCCTAGTATCAGTTGAGCACTTCCTAAAATACCATTAAGTGGGGTTCGGATCTCATGGCTGATCGTTGATAAAAACATACCGCGCAGCTCTAGGTCTTGCTGTGCTTTTAATGCTAATTTATTCAGATTTTGTTCTCTTTGCTCATTACATAACAGCGCCATACCTGTTGCATAAAAAATAGGAGCAAGAACACCATTGAAGAAAATGGTGATAGTAAACCAGTTTTCTTTGAAAAGCGTGAAATGTGTAACATCCCCCATCAGCAAGGTTCTGCCTGTAAATATCACCAGAATGATGAGTAAAATAGTGATATAGACTATGCTGCCATTGGGATATTTGTTTCGTGCAAAGCGGCTAAAAAAATATAGGAGTAGCGCAGCTTCAGCGATGTGCTGTAAATCAGAGATAAGCATCCGATCTCTCAGATTGGGGGCAATAATACTGCTGTAAATCAGTAATATGAAAAGCCCAGCGGTTACACCAAGAAATAGCTTAAAAGAAGGGCCTCTGATCCCTAAAAACTGCCGTATCGCCATGCAATGAATAATGGAAGCGGCGAATAACAAGGTGTTAGCAATGGGAATGGTTTCCCAGTTGTTAAAATAGCCATGTAACGCAAAAGAAGAAATCGCGCAGAGCAAAACTAATGGGTAAAAAATATAGAGTAGTGTTCCAGGTGTGCTTTTATTTGCTCGCCAAGTTAAAAAGGTAAGAAGTGCCATCATTGCAGTCATGACGAGACTGGTTAGGTAGAGGGTTTTTGGGTCGAGCATTTACCTAAAATTGCTTTCAGTTGCGATAAAAGCTTAGCATAGAGGTATTCGCTAAGGCAGTAAAGTTTATAACTGAGAGAAGCGCTGAGATCATCATGTCAGCGCTACCTTTTCTCTGTCGACTTTCGTCAGTCGGTTCAATATATAGTTTAGCGAATTTCGTCAGGAATATTCTGTTGGGCCCACGAAAGAAGTTCGATACGGTTACGACATTTGGTTTTGCGAAATGCACTATATAGATGCGTTTTTACCGTGTGTGGACTGATGTTTAGCTCTTCAGCGATCTCTTTGTTTTTCGCCCCTTTACTCATTAGCGCGATAATTGCTTTTTCTCGCTTAGTGAGTTTCACAGGTTCGATATCACCTTCGGTTAGTTTATGTAATGCATCTTTATTAAATTGCAGCATGCGATTTAACACGTTACACATTACGTCACGGCGATACCAAAGTTGATCTTCAAGTAACATGCGGATCCCTTTCATTAGCACGTCGGCATTGTCTGTCGTGTAGAATACACCACGAATGCCGCTGAGTAGCGCACGATTAGCAAGCTCTGGATTTTCATCTAAGTTGAACAGCACGATATCGCATTTTACTTTGAGGTTGACAAGTTGTTCTTTTAATTTACCCCAAGAATCATTTACCGCGGTTTCGATGAAAAGTAATCGAGTACCTTCAGGCACATCTGAGATATCAGTTCCAGTTGTCACATCCAACCCTTGGGTTTTCAACAAAGGTTGTAACACATTGATACCAATGGTGTTAACTGGTTCTTTATCTAATAACAAAAAAGCACTACTGCTCATTTTGGACACACTCTATTTTTTCCGATTTCTCAATGCTAACACGGGATTCAGACCTTTTGTATTAGAATTTTTAGCACAAGATAGATAAACCCGCTATATAACAAAGTGAAATAATAAATCGGAATTATGTACAGAATATGTATTGAAATGTAATTTATTGAAATAAGTAAGATTTTAACAATTTCAGTTAATAACTTACTTATTTACATTGCTTAACAGAGAATAATCTAGACTGGTACTTTTTTCGTATTACTGTAAGGCGGCCAACCCATTTCTTTTCCAGCTAATACATGTAGGTGAAGGTGATAGACAGTTTGACCACCATGATCGTTACAGTTCATCACTACACGATAACCATCTTCCGCAAAGCCGTGCTCTTTCGCTAATTTGGCTGCAACAACATATAAATGACCGACAAGATGAGCATTTTCTGCAGTCACGTCATTGATAGTCGCAATTGCTGTTTTAGGAATAACTAAGACATGAAATGGTGCTTGTGGATTAATGTCTCTAAACGCGAGCGCTTGTTCATCTTCGTAAACAATATCTGCTGGGATCTCTCTATTAATAATTTTGGTAAAAATAGTTTCTGAACTCATGGCCCTTCCTTATTTGGCATATTGAATTGCTCTAGCATAGCTAACTCTCAAGGAGACTCAATAGATTTGGTGTCTTATTCTAAAGTGCACTAATTAAAAGGGTAGAGATATACGCAGGTATGCAGTAATCTCATCAAGGTATAATGATTTGGTACTCACGAAGGAGTGAATAGATGCGCTTAAAAAATACGCTTGCGACCGCTGTTTTACTGTTGTCACCGCTTTCACAGGCTGCGTTGCTAAGTTTTCCTGAAGAAATTATTCCCTTGCAAGTTGATGATAAAACCATTGAGCACTCATTCTTCTCCAAAGTGCGAGAGTTGGACTTAGCAAAAGGAGAGTATGCGGTCAAAATGCGTTACACCGATTTGTATGAAGTGGGCTATGACGACCACGAAACCATAGAGTCGAAGCCATTTTGGGCAAAAATAAGTATCGATCAAGACGGTGAGTATCAGGTTGAATTTAACCGACCTGACAATGTGGTTGCGGCAAAGGCATTTGCAGATCAGCCGTTGATTATGTTGCAAGCACCCAACGAATCGTTAGCGACAACATTGGTGGTGACACAAGAAAGACCAAGAGTAGCGACAGCGATAGCAAGTGAGCCTTCAACATCCACCGCATCTCGTTATTCAACGCCAAGCACTACCACACGAGCCACTACGCCAGCACCTGCAGCGCCAAAATCAGCACATCCAGATGTGGTTGGCATGTTGGACTATTGGTGGCAGCAAGCAACCCCTGAACAAAAGCAGTTGTTTTTGGAAAAAATAAAGGGCAATTAAGCCCTTTATCAATGCGTTGTTAGGTTTTGTTTCATCGTTATAATTTTACTGCGGCAAAGGTTCTTATGGTCAAGCAACCATGACGTGGGTGAATCATCTAAGATTATTTCGGGAGTTAATATAACAAACTCTTTGTGGTGGGAGCTTTCTACCATGTTAAGAACGGCTGCGCTCTCATCTCGCAGGGCTTCGATGTACATACGACTTTTAAACGCTTCTAAGCGCTCGAATTTGGAGAAAAACGCATAAACTGCAGCGCGCGTGTCGGAAATGTCATAGTCGATGAGGTCTTGACATATCTTGATGAATTCTTCTGCTATCTTTTTCTCAGTCAATGAGACTTTTTCAGAGAGCCTAATCAGTTCCTCAGTTTTAGAAATGTTTGGATTGGCGATGAGTTGCTTTGCTAATTTATATGTGATTTTGGCGTGATTAGGGCTCATCTGATCCACTGAAGTTATATGGCCTGAATTGAATATGAGCTCTTCTTTGGTTGGCGCTGGGCTTTCCACTTGAGGTTTGCTGTGAGCGGCTGGCGTGATCAAGGCAAACGAAAATATGAATGTTCTTAGTCCTATCTGCATATTAAATCTCCTTTTTAAATTAGAAGATAAATATAGCTTTGCGGAGCAAGGAAATAAAATTACTGAGGAGCAAAATATGCTCCTCGGCAGTGCGTTACTTTTCGAAAGCACGCTTCATAAAGTTAGGTGTCGCTAATGCCCCCTTATGAATACTTGTGTTGTAGTGATGAAAACAAGAAAATCAAGTGATACCTATCGCTATTAACACCACAGCTGAGGAGATGAAGTAAAAAAGTATGAAAGCACTTCCATTGCAAATTAGTGGTGGATGTCAGCGATTTACAAGATTAGGACACAAATCCTGTTTAATTATTTGCTTATACAGAAAAGATAATGCATTAAACGCTGTCGCTTGTGTTTTAGGCGACACATTACGTTTAAGTACAAGGTAGTCGAGATATTCGACAACCTCGTTATCGCCCATTGAAGCTGGGTGACGCTTATCATGAAAATGAATATAGGAAGAAATCCACTTAAGATATGTATCAACGGTTCTGAGCGAATATTGCTTAGTCAGCATAAACTCGGCGATGTGGTTTAGAAATGGTGAACGAGTTCTCATTGAGCTAGTCCTAAATGATCTGTATTTATATACAGCATTGTTGTGTTTCTCCTATAGTCAAGAAAACGACTCACTGGGTCGTTTTTATCCTTTTTATAGCTTCTATAATGATTAAAAATATATCTGTAGCAACAAGTTAGTTATTGTGATAAAGCTGGTACAATGAGAATAATGACCCATGACTCGGTAGAAAAATGACCCATTGGGTCGATATTAAATTGTTAGGGTTCAAAAGGTAATCAATATATGAGTGAAATTTTTGAGTTTTTCAATCAAGGGTGGGTTGGTTCCTTAATTGGTGTGATTGGCATCATTCTAGGTGTTGTTGGAATTTTTTCATATAGAATCTCCAAAAGTGTTCCTAAGCCGTGCTACCAAAAATCGTCATTAAGGCTAATTGGTAGGGAGGAAGACAACTTACCTAAGGATGTAACGGTTACCTACAAAGGCAATGTTGTTGAAAGGCTTACAAAAACAACATTAGTCCTTTGGAATAATGGCACCGAAACTCTAGATGGCAGTAACATTGTTGAAAAAGATCCTCTATCTATATCTTTCGAGAGTGAAGATAAAATATTGAGCTATAAGATACTAAAACAAACAAAAGATACTAATGCATTTAGTGTGCATGAGTGTTCGGAATTTAAAAATAAATTGCTTTTTGATTTTGAGTATTTGGATCCTGATGATGGAGTTGTTATTGAATTACTACACGATGGCGCTCAAAAATATCCAACAATAAGTGGAACAATTAAAGGTTTGCCAGAAGGGTTTATTGATCAAGGCAGAGTGCTAGAGCAGAAGCGTAATAATTTAAAAGGTCCTATGAAAATTATACTGGATAGGCCAAAGTTGGTATTTGGAGCTGCTATCGCACTTGGCTTAGGTATGGTTGTGTTCGGAATATTACCGAACGAAGCGAGAGAGTTTATTGCACGACTTCTGTCTGAAAGTTCAACTCATAAGACAATTGATCAGCAACCTTTGTTTTTTATTGTGTTAGGATTTTTATACGCTTCACTACCAGCTTTTGTGCTTTGGTCGCGTCGGAAAAAATACCCAAAACAATTAGAAATTACTGAAATTGAACCCTAACAAGCCACTGCACACGGAAAATTTTACTCGCTACGCTCCAAAAATTCCGGTGAGTGGGGCGTTGGTATGACTCCCACTGTCAAGTTAAACACACTGATCCTTGCTTAACTTTAAGCCATAATTTCTTAACTCGAATTAGAGAGAGTTAATGCATTAGGATGAAGCAAGTAATTTCGTCGGTTTTCTTGCTGGTATTCGTTGGTTACTCATTTTCATGAGCAGAGCAGACCTTACTTAACTCGACGTGGCACCTGTTTTCAGTCTATGTTCGTGGTTCAATGCTGCGTTAGCTGCATTGCCATCCTAACGCCGTCGGTGGTTGTGCCACACCCGATGCTTGACCCAATACATTAACTCTAATTCGTTCATTTTAAGCTGGTACTCTGGATAATCTTAATTTGGGATTTACCGGTGAGAGCACAACCTGTTTTGCGATTGCCCAGATATAAGCAATCATTTCACGGGCAATGGCGGTGACAACGAGGTTGTAATGCTTGCCTTTATTTATAAGCTTTTTATAACGTTTACAGAGCCTTAATTGTGCTTTCCATGCAATATCAATAAGTTGCTTTGGTAAGCCTTCTTGTCGTTTTTGTAACTCAGTCGATATGTTGGCTGCATGACGGTAACTGTGAGCACCTTCGACTAATAAGCGCCTTGCACGACCATTGCCACATTTAGTAATTGCGCCAATATGCCTTTTACCACCACTCGAGTGTTCACTCGGAACGAGCCCAAGATAACTCATGAGTTTTCGCGGATGGTCGAAGCGGGTTAAATCACCAAGCTCAGAGACAATACCAGCGGCCACGAGTAAGCGAACGCCGCGCATAGCTTGGATTGCTTTAACTACAGGGTAGTAACGCCATTGATAAACATGATGAGAGAGCTCATTGTCGAGTCGCTCCAATCGTGCAGTTCGCTCGTTTATGGTTTGAATAAACTCTTGTAAAACGATTTGTTGTGCAGGATGTGGCAATACCAGCTCTGTGAGCCAACGTAAGTGTTTGAGAGACCAGTTTGCTGTGCCAGCATAGTTAATGTTGTTGCGAAGAAGCATTGCTTTTAGCTGGTACTTTGCATCTTTTAAATCTTTCATCGCAACTTCTCGAGCACGAGATAAATCACGAATAGCTTCATCTTCCGGCTCAGGTACATAAATAGGGGTTAAGTCTTCAGACTTAAGTAATTTAGCTAGTTTAAGTGCATCACGTTTGTCAGTTTTTACACGCTCGCCAGGTTTTTTAGGAATGAGAGAAGGGGCAACCACATAGCAGCAATGACCAAGACTAGTGATTAACCGATAAATCCAGTAACCGCAGGGGCCAGCCTCATAAACGAAATGGAGCGTAGTGTTAGGGTATTTAGATTCAAATTGTCTGATAAGCTTTTTAATAGTGACTTTAGATGAATAAATACGACCGAAATGAATGGGTTGTGCACCTCGATTGTCTTCAATATAGGCAACTTCAATGAACTCTTTATGAGTATCTAAGCCAATGAAAAGTATGTTATGTTTAGTCATGCTAGCCTCTGCTATTTAGTTATTTGACAAACTAATTATGGCTCTGGCTTTAAGCTAACCCACGAAATGCGGAGGCTAGCACCGTGTGGGAGTCATTATGTCTAGTTGCTAAGGACAGTATGAAGTTAATATTTACATTTATAGCTGGCCTGTTGGCTGGAATTTTTTCAGTGGTGGCATTCTTATTTCAGGAGTCAGACTCAACTGAAATCTGGAAGTCACAGGTTGAGCTGACTACAGAATCTGGAATGGTTATCCCGGTAGGCACAGAGCTAGTTTTAAGCGAATACATGCCTGAGGGCTATGTGGCTTTGTCTTTGGACGTGAATG
This sequence comes from Pseudoalteromonas sp. A757, assembly GCF_004103285.1. NCBI lineage: Bacteria > Pseudomonadati > Pseudomonadota > Gammaproteobacteria > Alteromonadales > Pseudoalteromonadaceae > Pseudoalteromonas > Pseudoalteromonas sp. A757. Next base: position 39,901 of record NZ_QNQN01000056.1, on the reverse strand, counting down.
TCGAAGGTTCTGAACTGAATCTATTCGATAAGTCCGAGGTAGATAAGTCTAATTTACGCAGCCCATTATGGGTGCGAGAAAGCAACTAACAAAGCCAGCCAGAGGGACGCATTCTGCGCCCCTGCTGGCAGGCGTTAGCTAGCAAATGAGACCAATATACAAATTCTTGATCATTGTTGAAGCCATAATTGGGTTCGGTCCTTTAGTCATACTTCTAGGACTAGGCTTAATCACTATACCCATCTCAATTATGGGTATAGTAGACGGTTATTATGGTACGCTGGTTATGTTACTTATTGAGGTTGGTGGCTTTCTAGGCATGTTCGCGTTTATCTCCGTTTTCATGCATATTCTAGAGCCAAACAGATATTTTTTATCGTTTACTAAACTACGTTTATTTATAACCTGTGGTTTTTGCTCAATCCTTGGGTTTGCATTTATGTTAGGTATAAATATCGAATTAATTTGGCTTCTTATACCAATAGCTGTTGCAGTACATTTTATTTATTTAGGCCGCAAATATGTGTTTGCTGCTAGCTAACAAACGCTTCAACCAAGGGACGCAAAACAGCAGGCTTGCGCTCCTTCGTCGCTAACTTTAGCCAAGCATAATGCGCCCATTAGTAAGGCGTTAATGGAGTAATGAGCATTGATCGAATATCGAAAAGCATTCCTCAAAGAGATGGATAAATTGAAAGATCTCCTTTGGGAGTTCGGGCCTAATGAATGGAACTATTTAACGCCAGAAGGTATAAATGACGAATTCGCACTTGTAGAAAGCGGAAGTGCCCTAGCTATTGTTGCTACAAAAGATTCAGAAATTATTGGGTTTGCTGTTTTAATTGATGGAGTGGCTAGCCCAAGTTACCTTGAAAAGTATTGTGATTTAAAGCAAATGAAGTTTGTTGGAGATGTAGTTGTATCTTCACTACATTCAGGGCAAGGTATAGCGACAAGGTTACTAGAAGAATGTGTGTTGGAAGCAAGGAACAATAATACTAGTAATGTATTAATAGAAAGACATGAAGAAAATCTTGCTTCCGCTGGTATGATGCGAAAAGCAGGATTTGAAATTGTTGATACATTTCATGATCCAGAGAAAAGGACTACTGGCTCACAGAATAGCGTCATCTTGGAGTTTCAAATATAGTAAGGCGCTCAAACATCGACGCAGACAAGCTGCGCCGCTTAGCGTTAGTTTCCCATGGAGGTTTGGTGATTATTCGAAATTTTGATGAAAAAGATTTCTCCACAGTTCAACATATTTATCAACAAGGGATTGATACAGGTAACGCCACTTTTCAAGAGCAAGCAAAAACGTGGAAGGAGTGGAATAGTTCAATGTTGGATATTTGTCGTCTTGTTGCAGTCGAAAACACACAAGTTGTGGGTTGGGCTGGTCTTTCTCCTATTTCAAGTCGTCAAGTATATTCGGGTGTAGCTGAGGTTAGTGTATATGTTGCAGAACAGGCTCAAGGAAAAGGTGTTGGTCAAAAGCTATTGGCACAATTAATTACAGAGTCAGAAGCTCAAAATATTTGGATGTTACAAGCTGGAATTTTCCCCGAAAATCATAGCAGTATTGCTCTACATGAAAAAAATGGATTTCGCCAATTGGGTACTCGCGACAAACTTGGAAAAATGAAAGGTATTTGGCGAGATGTTGTGTTTATGGAAAGACGAAGTGAGGTTGTTGGTGTATAAGGGCAACTAACGAGTCAATCAAATGGACGCAAAACGCTTTCCTGTGAAATGACTGAAGAGTATTTGGAATTAAGGACACAAGTTTCAGATATCGTGGTAAAACCATATCAAAGAATGCCTAGCGACGACAAGAGGTGCTGCATATTGGAAAGCTGTATCTTATTGCGTTATGGATGGTCAAGGTGAAGATGCAGCTGATTGCGATCATAAAGTAAGCCATGGGTTATACCCAAGTGAAGCTGTAAACATTGAGTACTGTGAAGTGCTGCAATATATTTTTGAGCAATTTGAGTCTGTTTTTAAAGAATCAGCAAAAGCTAAACAAATTGATAAATGTAAAATATAACAAGCCATTGCAGTTGTGGGACTTTTAACAGTTGGTTTTTCCTCACTGCGTTCGTTATTTTAGTCAACTATTAAAGTCCCTGAATGGGCGTTAGCCCATAGAAATTTTTATGCGAAACTAGTCGAATATAGCCGACCACCTAAAACGCTTTTGTCCAAAAACGAGCTAGAGCGAACGTCTATTGTTCACTCATAACTGCAGGTCAGGTGAAACATTAACCTAATCATCAAGGCTGTAGGGTCAGATATGAGCTACTACACTTTAACAATTAAGTTTATGTTCTGATTCGGCCTACTTTTCGAAAGCACGCTTCATAAAGTTAGGTGTTGCTAATGCACCTTTATGAATACCTGTGTTGTAGTACTCAGTGTCAAATGATGCGTTGTCAACGTCTTGCTCGCGGAATCCGGCAAACTTTTCACCTTTACGCGCCATTGTTGCTGACCACAGACCGCTTGGGTAGATTGGCTGTGGGAAAGGCAGGGTTTGCAGATCAACAAAGCCCACTTCCAACATTGCATCGCGCATTTCTAGTAGCAACGGCATGTGCATCAGTGGTGATTCACTTTGCTGGATCATGATACCACCAGTACGAAGCGCTGCTAAACAGCTCTTGTAGAATGCGTGATTGAATAAACCTTCACCAGGGCCAACAGGATCGGTGCCATCAACGATGATAACGTCGATAGACTCTGCTTCGGCTTCACGCATAAATTTGATGCCATCATCAAACATTACAGTTGCGCGAGGATCGTTATTAGACTCACAAAGCTCAGGGAAGTATTTCAAAGACATTTGCGTCACAACTTCGTCGATATCAATCTGAGTTACTTTTTCAACGCCAGGGTGCTTTAGTACTTCACGCAATGTGCCACAGTCGCCGCCGCCAATGATCACAACATTTTTAGGTGCAGGGTGCGAGAATAGCGCCGGGTGACTCATCATTTCGTGATAGAAAAAGTTTTCACGCGTGCTCACCATAGTGCAACCGTCAATGATCATCAGGTTACCGAAATCCGTTGTTTCAAACATTTCTACTTTTTGAAATGGTGATTGGATTTCGTCTAATTTTTTGTTGACTCTAAGTGAAAAAGCGCTGCCATCGCGGTCGCTAATTTCTGTAAACCAACGGTTTGCTTCTAAGTTTGCCATGATTGTGTTCACACTTGATAAAAATTGAGGCAATTTTGCCAGTGCTTGCGTCTTTGCTCAATCAATTTTAGTCAACATTTTGTACTTTGCCTCATATTAGTCCTAATCAAGCATGGGCTATTTATAAGGTTTGTAAGCTAATGAAAACGCAACTTTAGGTCGCATTGACTTGCCTCGCGTATTAGAATGAAGCTTTATAAAGAATTAATTGAGAGCAGCAATGACTTGGGGTCTGCAAACAGCACGTTCTATCTATAACGTTACCCACTGGAGTGACGGCTATTTTGATATCAATGAACAGGGCCAGTTAGTGGCGTTTCCTGATGGTGATCGCACTAAGCCACCAATTCTTCTTCCAGAGTTAACTGAGCAATTTAAAGCGCAGGGGCTAACTTTGCCAGTTTTGGTACGTTTTACCGATATTTTAAAACATCGTGTCGATACCTTGACTCAAGCCTTTACTGCTGCACGAACTCAACGTGATTACCAAGGCCAGTACACCTGTGTTTATCCAATAAAAGTGAATCAGCAGCGCTCGGTTGTCAGTAAGTTATTGGCTCACCCAAGCGGTCTTGTTGGTCTTGAAGCCGGTTCTAAGCCTGAGCTGATGGCAATTTTGGGTGTGGCACATCAACCTATTACCATTGTCTGTAACGGCTACAAAGACAGTGAGTTCTTGCGCTTAGCTTGCATCGGTCAAGCGATGGGTCACCAAGTAAATATAGTCGTTGAAAAGCTCTCTGAACTGGATACTTTATTACAAGAAATCGACGATTTAGGCATTGAACCGTCGATTGGTATTCGTATTCGTCTTAATTCTGTTGGTAAAGGCAAGTGGCAGAATACCGGTGGTGAAAAAGGTAAGTTTGGTCTTACTGCCAGTCAAGTTCTGCAAGCGGTTGAGTTACTTAAGTCGCATAATCGTTTGCACTTAATGCAGTTGGTACACTTCCATATCGGCTCGCAAGTTGCCAATATTCGCGATATTCAACGTGCGCTTAAAGAGTGTGCGCGCCACTATGCTGAGCTATATCAACTAGGAGTTCCGCTGCGTATCGTTGATGTTGGCGGTGGCCTCGGAGTGGATTATGAAGGCTCAGGTTCTCGTAGTTCATGTTCAATGAATTATACGGTGGCGGAATACGCGAAAAATGTGGTGCATGCTTTTCATGATATTGCGGAGCTCAATAACATTCCGCATCCGGATATTATTACTGAATCTGGCCGAGCATTAACTGCCCATCACGCGATGCTGATCACGGATGTGATCGACGTAGAAAAAGCACCAAATCAAGTCGAACCGGTGCAACCACAAGATACCAGTCCACTGGTATTACAAGAGTTATGGCATTCGTTGTCACAACTGACTCCTCGCATGGCCTTAGAAACCTACCACGACGCTATGCACTTGTTCAGCGACGCACACGACCAATACGTACATGGTTTGATTAGCATGCAAGAGTGGGCGCAACTTGAACAGCTTTACTTCACGACACTTCATAAAGTGCGTGAGTGCTTAAATGAGAATGCGAGAGCACACCGAGAAGTACTAGACGACCTCAATGAAAAGCTAGCTGATAAACTGTTTGTAAACTTCTCGTTGTTCCAATCACTGCCGGATATTTGGGGTATTGACCAGCTATTTCCGGTGATGCCTATCGACAAGCTCAATCAGCCGTTGACGCAAAGAGCGATTATTCAGGACATTACTTGTGATTCGGACGGTCAAATCAACAGTTATGTAGAGGGCGCAGGTATTGAGTCAAGTCTACCCATTCCTGAGTATGTGCCGGGAGAGCAATATCACGTTGCAATGTTCTTGGTAGGGGCCTATCAAGAAATATTGGGTGATCTCCATAACTTATTTGGTGACACAGACTCAGTACACGTTGAGCTTTGTGATGAGGGTTATAAACTCACCAATGCAATCAAGGGCGACAGTGTTGAAGATGTACTGCGCTTTGTTCATTATGACAAAGCGGTGCTATCTGAGAATTATGCACAACAGGTTGCGGCCTTGTCGTTGCCGGAGTCAATTAAAGCTCAGTATTTACAAGAGTTAAACGCTGGACTTGAAGGTTATACTTACTTCGAAGATTGATTTTTAGATAGTGAAATGGAATAAATTATAGCCGACCAACTGGTCGGCTTAATTGTGTGTGATTTTCAAGGTATGATACAGCTCTGCCGTAAAACACGATGAGGGAATGAATGTCGTTTATTCGTAAAGTGATCAGCATCTTGCTGTACGCCGTTAACACTATATTTTGGTTTATACCGATCTTTATTTGTGGCTTGATTAAGCTAATGCCCATCCCACCATTGCAAAAAGCCATGAGCTATATTGCTAAGGCGTGCGCAAGTAAGTGGGTCGCGTGTAATTCAGTGAGCCAAAACCTCATTGCGCCGTATACGCTTAATGTTAGCGGATTGGATGAGCTAAAACGCAAAGACTGGTACTTGGTTATCGCCAATCACCAAAGTTGGGTGGATATTTTAGTGTTGCAGCGAGTGCTTCATGGCAAAATCCCGTTTTTGAATTTCTTTTTGAAAAAAGAACTGCTTTACGTACCTGTGCTAGGTCTTGCTTGGTGGGCGCTCGATTTTCCTTTTATGACGCGAACCAGCAAGTCGCAATTAAAGAAAAACCCTAAATTGCGTGGTAAAGACATAGAAACGACGCGAAAAGCATGCGAAAAGTTTAAAACAATGCCAGTGAGTATTGTAAACTTCGTTGAGGGTACGCGTTACACCGAATCCAAGCATAATAAGCAGAAAAGCCCATTCACACACCTGCTTAAACCAAAAGCGGGAGGCATCGCATTTGTGATGCAGGCCATGGGTGAGCAAATCAGCAAAGTGGTGAATGTCACCATCCATTATCCCGATGGTGTACCAACTTTCGCAGACTTTATCGCTGGTAAAGTTAAGTCAGTAGATGTTCAGGTGGAAGTAATGCCGGTCAGTGCAAACTTGGTCGGCGACTACATGAATGATCCCGAATTTAGAGTGCGTTTCCAATCCGAATTAAACGCCTTGTGGCAAGCCAAAGACGCACAACTTGTGGAGCTTGCCGATAAAAAGTAGTAGAAGGATGTGGTGATGTTAAAACAAATACTACCTAAGTGGTTTCTCGGGCTATCGGCCAGTGTGTGGCTGCTGGTGAATACCTTTGTATGTGGTTTATTGGTGCTATTGTTTGGCATCATAAAATTGCTTGTGCCAGTTAAGTTTATCTCAACAGCACTGCACTTTTTTTACGGTATGTGGTGTAAAGGCAACTATCTAGGTTTGCGCATCGCGTGCAACAAAATACAAGTGAGCTTGCCAAAAGAATTACACGCTCAAGGGTGGTATTTGTTAATTTCCAATCATCTTAGCTGGCTTGATATTGTTGTACTTAGTGCCATGGAGGTACTACCTGCACCTAAATTTTTCCTAAAAGATGAATTGAAATACGTGCCTTTCATTGGCACCGGTGCATGGGCAATGGGCATGCCATTTATGAAACGTGCGAGTAAAGCGCAGATCGCCAAAAACCCTAAGCTTAAAGGGATGGATGTAGAACGTACCAAAGCCAGTTGTCGCAACTTTCGAGATCACCCCACAACGGTAATTAATTTTGTGGAAGGTACTCGTCATACTAAAGCCAAACATGCGCATCAAAATAGCCCGTTCAAGTATCTGCTCAAACCAAAGGCGGGTGGTGTAGCGTTCGCTCTAGAAGTGCTATCAGAGCAACTTGACGGCATGCTCAATGCGACTTTGGCTTATGAGTTAGAGGGTGAGCATATTTGCCGTGCATTTACGCTTGGACGCTTGGATGCAATTGATGTAAAAATAGACTACATTGCGATGGAAAAAGTGCCTCTTGGTAACTATCAAGCTGATAAAGCTTATCGTGTAGAGTTTCAGTCTTTTATGAATGAAGTCTGGCAACGCAAAGATTGCCAACTCGAAGCGCATCGATTGAATTCGACTGAGCCAAGTGATGCGCTCAATGAGGAGCTAAAACAGCTATGAAGTTTGATCACCTTCATGATGTCGTTCAACCGTGGTTAAAAGAGTTACCGCAAGGCACTGTGATCAGTGCGTTATTCACCAACGGTGTCGCGGTTGTTGGGCTATTGTTTTTATATTGGGTGATCCGCCGTTTAGTGCTACCCAATGTAGAAAACCTCGCGCGCCATATTTCACCGCGTAAAATTGGTCACCTTGCCCCTCAGTTAAGTAAATTTAGCGGTCGCTTTGCCTTTGTATTGTGTTTACTGGTCTTTTCCGCCTACCATGAGCGCCTCTTCGTCGCACCTGCTTGGGTATTTGTAGTGATGGAGACACTGGTGTATGTCATGTTGGTGGTGGCGTCAGGGTTTTTATTTAGCAGTTTAGTCAATTTAGGTAATGGCGTTTATAACCTCTTTCCGTTCGCCAAAGAAGTGCCGATCCAAGGGATTATTCAAGTAATTAAGCTACTGATATTTATAGTTTGCTCTATATTGGTGGTGAGTATCTTGGTGGATAAATCACCAACTTATATTCTTTCCGGTTTTGGTGCTATCGCGGCAGTCATTATTTTGGTATTTAAAGATACAATTTTGGGATTGGTTGCGAGTATTCAAATAGCAGCCAATCGACTGGTAACCACTGGCGACTGGATCCAAGTTGACGCATTTGGTGCCGACGGCGAGGTGATTGATCTTGGTTTAAATACCGTTAGGGTACGTAACTGGGATAACACCGTCACCACCATACCAACCTATATGCTGATCTCTGATTCATTTAAAAACTGGCGTGCCATGCAAGAGTCAGCAGGACGTCGCATCAAACGCGCCATTCATATTGATTTTACTAGCATTGAGCCGTTGGCTGAGCAAAAGCGAGCGTCACTCACCGAGCAATATCCACTACTGGAAAAGCTTGACGATGTACCGAGCGATATCACCAATTTAGGCTTATTTAGACGCTATGCAGAGGCCTACTTGAAGCAGCATGATGCCATCAATCAAGATTGTTTATGCATGGTCAGGGAACTTGCGCCCACGCAACATGGCTTGCCTCTAGAGTTTTACTGTTTTAGTCGCGATAAACGCTGGGTGTTTTACGAGCACCTACAAGCCGATATTTTGGACTACATGCTAAGCGTAATGCCTGCATTTGGGTTACGTCCATACCAAAGCGTGAGTGATTACTTTGGCGCACACCGCGTGAAAGTGCGCGCCGGTAGTAAACCTGACGCAACTTCAGAGTAATCACCAAGGCCACTCAAGTGTGGCCTACACACTTCCAGCGATAACCCCAAACACCATAAAGGCAATAAGCAACTGCCATATTGCGGGCTTTAGCCATTTTAGTGCTACAAAGCCTAATATCACCGCGGTGATATCGAGCAAACTATGCACCGCAGAAAGCCAAATTGGTTGATAAAACGCAGCGGCTAGAATCCCCACAACACCGGCATTTAAGGCCGCGCTAATGCTTGCAAACCTTGGCAACGAAATAAGTGATTGCCACTGCTGGTTAAACGCCCACATTAACAGAAGGCCTGGCAAGAAAATAGCGAGCGTTGCAATCGCCGCGCCCAAAATGGGATGCGTATTGTCGACAACGGCGCCTAAAAAGCTTGCGATGGTAAACATCGGACCAGGAATGGCTTGCGCGGCAGCATAAGCTGTTAAGAAGGTTTCTTGCGCGACTCCCTCAACACTGGTTTGTAGTAGCGGAAGCACGACGTGACCGCCACCAAAAACCAAAGCACCTGCTTGATAAAACTCGGCAAATAGTTGATTTGGTAGCGCGGCAAAGGTTAACGCAAAGAGGCCAATAAATAGCGCAAATACAAACCAGTTGATTTGGCTTTTTGATTGACTCGGTTTACTTGGCGCATTGCTGAATGAGTAAAAGTAACCAGCAACGACAAGCACCATAAGCACACCCAATTGTGCGCTCAAGTTAGGTAGCATCAACAGTGTGAATGTGGCGAAAAATGCGACGAATTTGAGTGCCGTGGTTTTACAAAAGCTTTTCGCCATGCTCAGTACCGCATCGGCAACGATAACTACAGCAAACAACTTCAACCCATCAATGACATTCAACGCAGTGCCTGAGAGCTGCTCAGCCGTTAATGCCAGCATGATCATGAGCAAAAATGACGGCAGTGTAAATCCTAAGAAGGCGGCGATCCCTCCTAAAATACCTGCTTTTTCTAAACCAATCGCGAATCCAACTTGGCTAGAGCCAGGTCCTGGTAGTATTTGTGACAGACTGATCATACTGGCGTAGCGCTCGTTACTCAGCCATTTTAAGTTATCGACAAAGTGTTTTTTAAAGAACCCAAGGTGGGCCGCGGGTCCCCCAAAGCTCGTACATCCTAATAACAAAAACTGATAAAATATTTTCAGAAACATAGTGTACCTTGTGATATTGTTAACCCCATATCTTTACAATTTTATATGACATATTTATGACTTTTGGTGCTGGTGCACCACAGTTGGATAAGTATTATGCGAATGACTTGTTTATCGCCGTGTTTACTTTTTTTGTTTGCATGTTTCTCTAGTTTTGCTCAGCAAATAAATGTTGCGGTAGATCACGCGCCACCATATAGCATTATTGAAGACAATGGTGAAGTGCAAGGCTTAATCTTAGATATATTAGCAACGGTACAGGCTCAGGCTGGTGTTAATTATCAAATAAACGCCGTTCCCTGTCCTTTTTCACGCTGCATACGGATGCTAGCGCAAGGCGAGGTAGACGTCATGGGTGGCTTGATCCGTACACCTCAACGAGAAAAATTAATCGATTTTGTGGAGCCTGCCTATATGGCTCTGACGTCGTCTTTTGTATTCTATGCTAAGCAAGACAGCGATATTCAGGTGGAACAATATACGGATCTTTATACCAAGCGAATTGCAGTGATGCGCGGGGGCGTTTTTTATCCTCGTTTTGATGAAGATCGCCAACTTAATAAGGTCCCTGTTTTTAGTGAGCAAGTGGCGTTTGACCTATTGCTTAAAGGACGCGTGGATCTAGTTATCGCAGTGGAAGACACCGCAGAGATAGCGATGGAAGTGCTTGGTCAGCCTATTGAAAAGTTAAAAAAGGTCTCCTACCATCACGCCCAGCCAATTTATGGTCATATGGCGATGAGTAAAGACTTCAGCGGTACTCAGCTTGCAGAAAAAGTTCGCTTAACTATGAGAGAATTAGCTGAAAAAAAACAACTTGATGCTGTGGTTGCAAAATATAAACTTCCACCAGTCTCAGATCACATAAGTGACTTAGTGCCTGTTCATCCTTAAAAAACCAGTAAGGCTTCAGCCAGAGTTAATTGTTTATTGCAACAATATAGACAATCAAGTTGAAACGAACTCAGGTGGGAAGATGATTGCAAGAAATATGTTAATTGGTGCAGCTGTTGTGGTTGCTTTGTCTGGATGTGAAATGAATAACACAGGTAAAGGTGCGGCGATTGGTGCTGCAACCGGTGCGGTGTTAGGTAAAGCGACAGGTAACCACAAAGATAAACGTCTTGCTATTGGTGCTGCGGTTGGTGCAATTGCAGGTGCCGCAATTGGTAACTATATGGACAAGCAGGAAGCCGCTTTTAATCAAGAGCTCGCAGGAACGGGTGTTGAGGTTGTACGCGAAGGCGATCAAATGCGCTTAGTGTTACCATCAAACATCACCTTCGCAACAGGTAAGTCAGCCATCAGTCCTAGTTTTTACAATACACTTCAAGGCATCGCACGCGTGATGCAGCAATACGATAAAACCTTTTTAACGATTGTTGGGCATACGGACTCTACTGGTTCAGCAAGCTTCAATCAGACTTTATCTGAACAACGTGCCAATAGCGTAAAGCAATACCTGTTATCGCAGCAGGTACTTCCTGCGCGTTTATACGCAGAGGGTATGGGTGAGTCTCAGCCAATCGCGAGCAACGATACTGAGCAAGGTAAGGCACAAAACCGCCGAGTAGAAATAAAAATTATTCCAAACCGCGCATAAGAAAAGTGCAAGGAGTGCTGCACAGCACTCCTTTTTTATAAGGTGTCACACACCACTTCGGCTTTGCAGGTAATTACGCTGACATTGGTGTAACCGATACGTGTTAGTTGCTCTGCGGCAAAAATAGCACGGCTACCGGCAGCACAGTGTAAATAAATTGGCCTGTCTGCGTCTTTTTCCAGCTCAGGAAGCTTAAATTCTAGCAATCCTCTTGGGATATTTACCGCGCCGTTGGCTGCCTTTTGACTATGTTCAGCCGGCTCTCTCACGTCGATAACCAGACCATTGTTTTGTGCAATCTCCGATTTTGCTTGTACCGCGTCAATGCAGCGTTGATTAGGCTTTACTGTCTTTAATACATCTTGGGCAGATATCAGCATATATAGCTCCTTATTGGGTTATCGGTTTTATTATGACTCACCTTTCCTGAATGCCAAGTTTCTTCAATATAACGATCATAGGGCACCAGTTAGTAAAAGCAGACTGCACTAAATTGACACAAATAAACACACTAAACCAAACCCAATGTGGGTTGACAAAATGTGTGAGCAGTAAAGAAATGGCAAACATAACACCAGCGATTAATCTAAGTAGAGGATGTAAGGTCATAATGAGTGTCACCTTTAATATTAGATATTTCTAATATTAGACATTGCTAATGTTTGTGTCTATACTTTAAGTACATTTATTTTTTGGGAGTCAACATGGAACTGCAGCAAATGGCGCAAAATGCCGAACAGGCAGAAGCCTTGTTAAAGCTTATGGCGAATAAAAATCGCTTGATGATTTTGTGTGCATTGCAAAAGCAAGAGCTCAGTGTTAGCCAGCTTAATGAAATGGTGCCATTAGCGCAGTCTGCCCTATCACAACATTTAGCCAGCATGAGAAAGGCACAAATCGTAGCGACTAGGCGTGAGGGGGCGACGATTTATTATCAGGTTAAAGATAGCCGAGTCGCTGTACTACTCGAGAGTTTATATCAGCTGTTCTGCGCCTCAAGTGCAGAGTAACTAGGAACGACTGAGATGCAAAAGTTAGATGGTGTCATTCGGTATGCTCTACAAGGCAGCTTGCCAACGATTATCTTCTTGTGCGCTGTGGTACTTGGATTATTTGCATTGCAAATGACACCACGAGAGGAAGAACCACAAATAGTGGTGCCTATGCTGGATATTCATGTGTCGGTACCAAATACTGCCTCACCAGAAGTGGCACGATTGGTCACCACTCCACTTGAAAAGTTACTGCTGCAAATTCCAGGCGTTGAGCACGTCTATTCTACGACCCAAACCGGCGGCACGGTTGTTACTTTAAGATTTCATGTGGGTGAAGACAGAGAGAAAGCCATTCTCAACACCTACACTAAGCTGTATGCCAATCAGCATACTATGCCGGGAATTGTCACTCAGTGGCAGATCCGTCCAATAGAAGTCGATGACGTTCCAATTTTGATGCTTGGACTGACAAGTTCCAAGCCGCAACTATATGATGACTACGCGCTAACGCGCTTTGCACAAGAGCTAGCTATCCAGTTACAGAGCATCGCAGACACCAGCGAGGTTTCAGTTATTACCGGGCGCACGAGAGTACTTAGGGTTGAGTTGAACTTAGCTGCGCTTGCTGCACATCAAACAACACCAATGGATGTTTTAGGTGCTATCCAAAGTAGTAATCTAGTGACACGAGTCGGGCAAGTGACGGCAGGCAGTAACACGATTGCCTTTGAGTCTGGTGATGTCCTTCGTAATAAGTCGGCACTTGAAGGTCTCACGGTGAACGTAATCAATGGCCGTGCCATTGTTTTAAAAGAAGTTGCTCAGGTTATTGATGGTCCTAGTGAACCCGATAGCTATCAGTGGTTAGCAAGCAGCGACAGTCAGGCTGATGCACCATTAGTGACGATTGGCGTGGCGAAGCAAAAGGGAAGTAATGCGGTAACGGTTGCAGAGCAAAGTTTAGCGCTTGTAACCCAGCTACAACAGGAGATCCTTCCCGCTGAGGTATCGGTAAAAGTACTAAGAAACTATGGTGAGACGGCCAATGACAAAGTCAATAATCTTACCTCTAGCTTGGCCTTTGCGGTATTTACCGTTGTGATATTTGTCGGTGTATTTTTAGGTTGGCGGCCTGCCATCGTTGTTGGTCTTGCAGTGCCAATTTGCTATGGCATTACACTTGGGTTGGACTTTGCGTTTGGTTACACCATTAATCGGGTCACCTTGTTTGCGCTTATTTTGTCGCTGGGATTGTTGGTCGATGACCCAATCACTGGGATTGATAATATTAGCCGCTTTATTCATCGCGGCGCGGCAGCTGACACAGATCACAACATTGTCGCTGCTATGGTCGAGATCAAATCTGCGCTTTTGATGTCAACGTTAACTATCATCATGGCGTTTATTCCATTGGCGTTTATTACTGGCATGATGGGCCCATATATGGCACCTATGGCATTTAACGTCCCCATTAGTGTCATTGCCTCGACGTTAGTGGCTTTTTTAGTGACGCCTTGGCTGTCTAAAAAGTTACTCAAAGCGGATGCAAAAACAAGTGAAGTCGCGCCTCAAGACTCGTACTACAGCAAAATCATGCTGCCAATTTTACAAAACCCACGTAAAGCCAAGTGGTTATTATGGGGTGTGTTAGGGTTATTTGTTGCGAGTGTGAGCCTTCCTATTTTTAGAGCCGTACCACTGAAATTGCTGCCGTTTGACAATAAAAGTGAAATCCAAGTATTGATAGATATGCCCGAGGGAACCAGCCTTGAGCAAACGGCCGCAATGACGAGGCAAGTACAGCAAATCGTTTGGTCAGAAGCTGAAGTGACCGACATCGCCGCTTTTGTCGGTAAGCCTTCCAGTATGGATTTTAATGGTATGGTGCGAGGCTATTATCGTCGTAGTGGTACGCATCTTGCCGAACTTAGAGTTTTACTGGTGGATAAGCGTGAACGCGAACATCAATCTCACGCCATCGTCATGCGACTGCGTGAAAAGCTTCAGCCTTTTAACCAAACTTTGACGCAAGTAAAAGTGGTGGAAGTGCCGCCGGGACCTCCGGTATTAAGTACACTCGTTGCTGAGGTTTATGCAGATCCGTTTGTTGCTCGTGAAACGCAAGAGCAAGCAGCCCAAAGGTTAGCGCATCGTTTAAGGCAGGAGCCACATGTGGTTGAGGTTGACACCTCAATGGCTTCGCCAACATGGTTAAAGCGGTTTGTGGTTGATAAACAAAAGGCCGCGTTATCAGGTGTGGCCACAGAGGATATTAATCAATCTTTAGTGGTTGCAAGCAGCGGCATGTCAGCAGGCTTTTTATATACTCAAGGTGAGGTCGCAACGGTGCCCATCGAGTTGGGTGTGAGTTACGCGCAGCGTAATCAATGGCAAAACGTATTGGCGATGCAAGTTCGTGGTCGTCAGGAGTTGGCTAAAACCACTCAAGAATATGGCTTAGAGCAGGCTGCGAGGCCCCTTGTGGCGATTGGTGAACTGGGCGAATTAACATCCATCCCTACGGCTCCCGTGATCCTTCGAAAAGACCTACAAGAAGTGATTTATGTGTTTGCGGAGCTAAATGGCCGCACCCCAGCTGAGGTGATTGCCGATGTGGTTGCGGATGAAAACCAACAGATAACACCAAGCAATTGGGCATCTCGCACCTTTTTACACAGTGGCGGAGGAGTCACTTGGTCAATGTTAGAAGGAACTCATTATACCTTTAAAGGTGAAGGTGAGTGGCGTATTACCATTGATGTGTTTAGAGATATGGGGATCGCATTTGCATTTGCATTGGTGGCGATATTTATCATCCTGCGGATACAAACGGCATCTAGTAGCTTATCACTTATCATTATGTCGGCAATTCCCCTCACCATGATAGGGATTATGCCGGGCTTTTGGTTACTCAATCAATTTGGTGAGCGTGTGGTTGCAGGTGCGCCAGAGCATGTGTTATTTACAGCGACCGGGATGATAGGGATGATAGCGCTGGCCGGAATCGTGGTGAGAAATTCCCTGATTTTGGTGGAGTTTATTAATCAGTCTCGCGCGGCTGGTATGGCACTTATCGACGCATTGATTGCGGCGGGAAGTGTAAGAATGCGACCGGTATTACTTACTGCAGGCACGACGTTATTAGGCAACTTGGTGATTATCTTAGATCCTGTTTTTAGTGGCCTCGCCCTTGCTATTATCTTCGGGATCATTGCTTCAACGTTATTTTCATTGTTGGTCGTGCCTATCGTTTACTACTTAGTATTCAAATCATCATCGACACCTAATCAATCTCTTAATGCCTTATCAGTTCAGGAGTCTTCTCATGTCTCGTAATAAAATCGCTATTCCTGTTCTTGCTATTTTTTGCCTATTATTGATGGTCGTATGGCTTGCTGGTGGATTCCAAAATAAGCTAGCTCCGGGCAATAAGTCCGAACTTCCCGCCTATCAAGGAGCACGTTATACCGTGCAAAAGTCGTTGATTGCGATGATTGAACAAGTGCCTGCGAGTGTGGTCGCAAAAGAAAATACGTTAGTGTCCAGTCGATTATTGGCGGAGCTTAAAACGCTTAACGTCAGAGCCGGTGATAAAGTCACTGCGGGACAGCTGATAGCAACACTCGATGATGCCGAGCTTAAAGCAGAGCTGCAAAGAGTGGCGGCGCAGCAAGCGGCGAATTCAGCCAAACTAGAGCAAGCGACTAAGCAATTAGTACGCAATAAATCTCTTAATGAAAAAGGGCTTATCGCGATTAACCAAGTGGATGAGTGGCAAGCCACAGTGAACGAGTTACAAGCGCAAGATAAGGCATTACAAGAAGCGTATCGTAGCGCTGAAGTCGCGCTGGGTTACACGCAAATCACAGCCCCTATTTCGGGTAAAGTGGTAGCGCGCTTACAAGAGCCGGGCAGTATGGTTAGCCCCGGTGGTGCCATTATTTCGCTATTCAATCCGTTACAATTGCAGATTGAAGCGCCAATTCGCGAGAGCCAAGTTAAGCATATTCAGTTAGGAAGCGAGATTAAGGTGCGCATACCTGCGCTAGACATAAGCCAAACCGCGCGTGTGTCGGAAATGGTGCCAATTGCCGACAGCCAAGCGCGCAGCTTTATTATTAAATTGGATATGCCTTTGCTGCAAAATGTGGTGCCTGGCATGTACGCGCTGGTTGAGCTTGTGCTTGGCGAGCAGGCGATTATCCAAATTCCAACGAATATGATCAGCAAGTATGGTCAATTGGCGATGGTTGAAGTAATAGAAAGTGGCCAGCTTCACAAACGCTACCTCAGGTTGGGCGAAGAGACTGGTAATAAAACGATTGTTATCAGTGGCCTAAACGAAGGCGATCAGCTAGCTGTACAGCAATAGTTAGCTGATCCGAACTTTTAAATAAACGAAGCGATTTCGGCGAGTGACTTTTTCACTGTTGCGTGCTCTGGAATACTTGCATCATCACTTGGATAACCCGCAATCAGTAACATATAAGGGCGTTCGTTATCTTTATCTCTACCGCACAACTCGGTTAAAAAGCTCATAGGTTTAGGTGTATGGGTCAGTGTGGCAAGTCCTGCATTATGCAGAGCTTGGATAAGAAACCCTGTAGCTATCCCAACCGATTCATGGACATAGTAGTTGGTATTCTTGTCTTCTGCGTGGATCCCCCCTTTTTTCTGACTAAAAATAGCGATAAGCCAAGGTGCATGTTCTAAGTAGGGTTTTTGTGCATCTGTGCCCAAAGGTTTTAACGCGTCCAACCACTCATCTCCCGCACGGCCTTGGTAAAACGAGCGCTCGAGGTCTTCGGCTGCAGCTCGGATCTGTTTTTTCTTTTCTGCGCTGCCAATCGCCACGAAATGCCATGGCTGATGGTTCGCACCACTAGGGGCAGTGCCTGCTGCTTTGATACAAGTTTCGATGATTTTTTGCGGCACTGGGCGGTCGCTAAAAGCACGAATGCTATGGCGTCTCTTACTGTTTTCCAAGAATGCTTCCGCACGACTTAGCATTTCTTCATGAGGATATTCAATGAAATCCGTCAGTGGGTGGTTGGCGTGATCTTGCATGTTAGAATTCCTTACCTGTTGTTCATTATCGTTGTAATAGTTAGTCTTTCAGTGTTTAGTTTTATTTGCAATTGACAATATCATGTTACCGCTGCAGCTATGGGTAATTTTCTTTACAGCTGATATTATAAGTTGTTCAGATTATGGAGTTTCAGAGGAAATAATGTATATGCATCAGTGGCAAAGCGAGCAATGTATCGATCTACCAATGGGAAAAGTGGTTTGTATTGGTAGGAACTATGTAGAACACGCCAAAGAATTAGATAATCCCATTCCGAGTAGCCCGCTGTTGTTTATCAAACCTGCGACTAGCTTGGTACCATTTGGCAACGAAGTGACATTAAATGCTGCGCTTGGTGAGCATCATTATGAGGCCGAACTTGCGCTATTGATCGGCACGAAAATTGATGCAGATACCTCAGAACCATTAATGCATATTGCAGGTGTTGGATTGGCACTCGACCTTACGCTACGAGATTTACAAAGTGAGCTAAAAGCCCAAGGACACCCTTGGGAGCGGGCCAAAGCCTATGATAATAGCTGCCCAATAACGCCTTTTGTTCCATGCGATGAAAACACTTTTGCTAAGAGTATTGAATATCGTTTTTGGCAAAATGGTGAGCTGAAACAGCATGGCGATTCTAGCCTAATGATTTTTCCAATAACTGAGCTGCTAAAAGAAGTTTCTCGTTACTTTACGCTTCAGCCCGGAGATATTGTGCTGACAGGCACACCTAAAGGAGTTGGCAGTCTGGCTCAAGGTGATAAATTGAAATTACAATTGGATCAGCATCCTGCTTGGTATAGTGAGGTTATCTTAAAATAAGTAGCTGCAGGCACTGGTTTGTTGATAGAGCTGAGTGGTAAAAGCTTGTAAAGGGATTTGGGCTTTTAGTTGAATTGCCGTCTTCTCAGCTTTTGCATATGACAAAAAGTCGCTACCATGGGGCATCAAACCAACCAAGGAATCATCATGAAAATCAAACCTCTGGGCACGCCGTTTTCGGCCACTGCTTGCAAAGTATTACTCTGCGGTGGTGGCGAGTTAGGGAAGGAAGTCGTTATCGAATTTAAGCGCTTAGGTGCTGAAGTAATTGTCTTAGATCGCTACGACAATGCGCCAGCGATGCAAGTGGCAGATCGCAGCTATACCTTGTCTATGTTGGATGGTGAAAAACTCAAAGCGATTATTGAACAAGAACAACCTGATTATATCGTGCCGGAAATCGAAGCCATTGCGACGGATAAGCTGGTGGAATTAGAGGCTGAAGGTTACACAGTGGTGCCAACCGCCAAAGCGACTCAACTGACCATGAACCGTGAAGGGATCCGCCGTCTTGCCGCTGAAACGCTAGGGCTTGCCACTTCACCCTATCAATTCGTTGACACCTTGGCAGACTTTAATGCTGCTGTTGCGCGTATCGGCATGCCGTGTGTGGTTAAGCCTATTATGAGCTCGTCAGGTAAAGGGCAAAGTTTGATTAAAAGTGCCGCGGATATCGAAGCGGCTTGGCACTATGCTCAAGAAGGTGGGCGTGCAGGTCAGGGCAGAGTGATTGTGGAAGGTTTTGTTGATTTTGACTACGAAATTACGCTGCTAACCGTACGCCATATCGATGGCACGAGTTTTTGTGAGCCAATTGGACATGTGCAACAAGACGGTGATTACCAGCAAAGTTGGCAGCCGCAGCAGATGTCTGAGTTGGCACTAGAGCGCAGTAAAGCCATGGCTGAAAAAGTCACGGAAGCACTTGGTGGTCGGGGTCTGTTTGGCGTTGAACTTTTTATTAAGGGTGATGAAGTGTACTTCAGCGAAGTGTCACCAAGGCCGCATGATACCGGCATGGTTACGCTTATCTCGCAAGACTTAAGTGAGTTTGCACTGCATGCACGCGCGATTTTAGGCTTGCCTATCCCCACCATTCACTTCTATGGACCATCGGCATCTAGCGTGATCCTTGTCGAAGGTCAGTCAACACAATTACAGTTCAACAATCTTGCACAAGCGCTTGCAGAGCCACTAACGGATATTCGTTTGTTTGGTAAACCAGAGGTGAGTGGCAAGCGCAGAATGGGTGTGGCGTTAGCACGCTCAGACTCGGCTGAAAGTGCTGTCGAGAAAGCCATGCAAGTGGTTGCAAAAGTAGGAAGTACGTTATGAACTCAAACACCCGCGTGCTTGACCCATTAGTATTGGGGTTTTGGCGGCTTTTAGACTGGCAAATTACGCCGCAAGAAAATTTACGCTTTTTAAAGCAAGCGATTGAGCTTGGAATACGCGATACTGATCATGCTGATATTTACGGTGAGTATCAGTGTGAGGCGGAGTTTGGTAAAGCCTTAGCGCTTGAGCCTAGTATTCGAGAGCACATTCGGATCATCACTAAATGTGGCATTAAGCCTGCATTTCCGAGCTTGGGATTAGCGGGAAAGGCGAACCACTATGATTCGAGTAAGACGCATATCATTGCCCAAGCGCAGCAGTCACTAAAGCATTTCGGCACAGATAGGCTAGATGTGCTGTTGATCCATCGCCCAGATTATCTGATGGATGCTGATGAAGTTGCCGATGCGTTTAATACCCTTAAACAAAACGGTGATGTGCTGCATTTTGGGGTCTCGAACTTTACACCCAGCCAGCTTGCCTTATTGCAATCGAGGCTCGATTTCGCTTTAGTGACCAACCAAATTGAGTTTTCACCTTATGAGATGAAAGCGCTTGACGATGGCACGCTTGATCAGTGCCAACAACTAGGCATGAACCCTATGCTATGGTCGCCGCTGGCGGGTGGCAGAATATTCTCTAGCGAAGACGAAAAAGCCAAACGCCTGCGAGCGGTGCTACAGCAAGTGGGTGAAGAGATTGGTAGCACTGAAATTGATCAAGTGGTATACGCATGGCTTGCCATGCATCCATCAAAACCCGCCACTGTGCTTGGAACGGGAAATATCACCCGAGTTGCCAGCGCGTTTACTTCACAGTCACTTAGCATGAGTCGCGAGCAGTGGTATCGCATTTGGACGGCGTCTACTGGGCATAGCGTACCATAAAGCAGTATGTGTTTGGATTGGAGCCAATTTACGCACAGTCTTACAGATTTAGCCACAAAAAAGGGCCTTTCGGCCCTACGTGTTGCAGCAAGTAAAAAATAAGGTGATGCGGCTGTCACAGGACCGCTCACCTTTGGTCATCACAGATTAAAATCTAATCCATAACTTACGTATGCTTTTATATCGTCGCTACTGTCTAGGTCGGTTTTTACTAATCCAAAGGTAAAGCCTTGCGTAGATAAGCTCATGCCGTAATCCATATAAGCGTCGTCTTCTCCTGTCCACTCAAGCACTGTGTCTCCGCTGGAGCGACCAATATGTAGAGTTAATTCACTGTCTTTAAAAATGGGGAAGCTGGCCGACACTTCGGCATATAGCATGTCTTCTTCTGTGCTTGAGTCGCTTTGTGCTGTGGCTAGGTGGCTGAGTTTAAAAGTAAAGTATTGCCAGCCAAGCGCGGCGTAAATCTCGCCAAAATCAATATCTCCACTGGCATCGGGATAGGCGTAGTGGATATAACCGAAATCAAAACTCATGCCCTTGATTTCGCCAGCGTAACCCGCATACAGATCCATTTCGTAACTGGCTGAGTCGCCAAAGTCGATGTTAGAGACCCAAGTGCCCGCATAAAACCCCGACTCATTGCTATAATCCAAGCCGCCAGACACTGCTGCGCCATCATCAGTCTGGGTGATACCACGCCAGTAATAATTTGAGCTTGCCGCAATATTCGCTGTCACTTCCGCCTGAACAGAGACACAAAAGCACGCAGTCAGGCCGCTGAGCAGCATAAGTAAAGGTTTGTTTTTCATTCTGTTTTCCCCATTGAACGCAGAGTTATTATTCAGTTGTTGTCATTGCATTTTTTGCAAAGAGTAAGTGCAAGGGGGAGGCCAATGTCAGGAAATGGCGGAGAATTTATTTTATGTTATTAAAAATATTGGAATTTAATTTCTGTGTTTCGAAAGTAGGGCAGAGTGATTTGCATAAATGTTGCACATGGCTGGTGCAAAGTACCATAGCTTGCACAGTATTAATGCAAGCTATGGATTGCGCTAGCCGTTATTGAAGTTTAGGTTAGTTATCCAAAGATGGTGCGCATTAGGCTGATGGTTTCATCAACACTGCGGCCTTTTTCTACTTCAGCGACTATAGAGTCACGTTTGGCGCGAATATGCTCTGGAATAGACTCATCCGCAAGGGCTCGGTCGACTAACACTTCTGCAGATTCTTTACCGCGGCGTACGGTCTTTTTGCCACCACTGGTGCCGGTGCGCTTAGGCTTATGCAGTAGCTTAAAGTAATTGGAGTTAGTGGCGGTGTCTTTATCCGCGTAATAAAAAAGGCATGGTAGCAGCGCTTTAATTTCAGCAAGTTGTGTTTCAAATTCATCAACAGGTGCAGCCATCGTATACCATGGCATTGCTTTAATGGTGCTGACGACATCGGTCCAGTAACGCTCAAAATCGCGATTGTTTAGCTTAGCAACACCAAGCGCTTGGCATAAAGCGTCAAGCTTGCTCGAGGTTATTGGTGTGAACACATCTGGGCGACGCATTGCTAATAGGCGAGTGGCTGGTGCAAGCGTTGGCTTTTCCTCGCTGCCAGAAAAGGCACTTAAATACCCCACCATAAATGACTGGTAATGTTCGAGCGTTACGTCACCTTCTGCCGGGATTGCGGCTAGCGCTTCATCAAAAGCACCCGGAAGGTCGTCTAATAACTGGTGAAAGCCTTTTGCACTTTTGGTGGAGGCAAACCACTCCACGTCAAACTGATACACGCTGGTATCTAAATTTGCAGCATGCTTACCGCTAAAGGCGAGACGATCTTCTTTGATCATGTCTTTAAGTGGAGTGCTGCGCATTGGTTTAAGGTATTCAATCAGTTTTAATTGCTCATCTAGTGCAATCACTTCTTTGTGACTGGTAATAAATGCAGTCACCATAGGCCAAGGCGCAATGCGCAACGTCTTGAGTTGTAAATAGCTAATCGCTGCGATGAGCAGATCTTGTAGCTTTTTCACTGTGGGTAATTGATGGTCATCCAGTAAATCAAAATTGATACGATTTTTCGCCACATCAAGCAGTTCATAACACCAACCAAGAAAATCTTCAGGGTGATTTTCCACCTTAACCGCCATCAGATTAAGGCTGATCTCCGTGGCCTGTTTGAGGATATTTTGATAAATCTGACTTTCTTGTTCGCCCAAGGCCATGTTTGACGGTGATATGAGCAGTTTCTTCATGCGGGTTAGATACTCCAAGTTTGATTAATAAACCAACCAGTAAAATATAGCTAATGACGCTAAAAACTGGCAAGGGCGAGGATCATACCGATTAGTCAAAAGGTTGCAATCGCTCGGTACAAATTATTTGCCTTTATTCATGGTATATTCGATTACAGCCGTTATCATAAAGAGAACCAAGCCTTACGAAGGAAAAGCAATGAACCGGCTAGTTAAAATCGTAGGCGCCATTGTCGCGCTTATTATTATTCTTGTTATCGCAGCCCCTTTTTTAATCCCTAAGCAGGCAATTATTGACCAAGTCACGTCACAGGTTGAGTCAGTGACAGGTAGAAAACTGTCGATTGATGGCGACTCTGACATCGGTATTTTCCCAACGCTGCACATTGAGCTAAACCAAGTGCGATTTGCCAACATGGCAACGGGCAGTCGCCCAGATATGTTCGCCATGGAGCAACTTGCTGTGCATATTCCGTGGTTAAGTGCGTTGTCTGGTGAAGCTAAGCTTGAGCGCTTTGTGATCAATAATCCTAAAATTATCCTAGAAACTGACAAACAAGGTAATGCTAATTGGCAGTTGCTACCCACCAGTGCAGAAAACACGCCAACGGCGCAAACCAGCTCAAAAGGTAATATGCAGTTACCGGAGGGCTTAGATGTTAGCCTTGGCGAAGTGGCGATTTATGGTGGCTCGGTGACTTATCTTGATGGTGTGACAGGCGCTGAATATCAGGTAACTGATTTAGACATTAGCGTGATGCTATCGTCACTGTACCAACCATTAGAAGTCGACGGTAAGCTGACTTTTCAAGGTCAAACTTTTAACCTAGTTACTACACTCGATAACCCCGCAAAGGCGATCGAAGGTGAAACCTTTAATGTTGAACAACAAGTAAAATCAGCGCTGTTCAACCTTGACTATAAAGGTGAAATTGCAGAGCAAGGTAAAACCATTCGCGGTCAATTAGCCTTGACTGGCGACTCGGTAAAAGCGCTAGCTAAGTGGCAGGGTGTTGACCTAAAAGCCAAAGAAAATGCGTTCAACGACTTTGGCCTAAACGCTAAAATGACGATGCAAGGGCAAGTCTTTACTCTCAATGCCTTAGAGGCAACCTTGGACGAATTGGTAATAAAAGGTCAAAGTAAAGTCACCCTCTCAGGTAAGCCTGATATTACCGCGAGCGTTGACCTTGGCATGTTAGATCTTAACCCTTATTTGCCAGAGCCTGTGGAAAAGCCACAAACGCAACCTGAGCCAGAAGACGCACCAGCACAGCCTATCGTGTGGGATGACACTGCAATTGATTTGTCAGCACTTAATAGCCTCAATGCGAATGTGAAGATCACCTCAACAGGGCTACGTGCGAGAGAAATTAAGCTTGGCGAAAACCAAATCAGCTTAGTACTTAACTCAGGTAAGGCGACACTGAGCCTAGATAAGTTCCAAGCCTATGAAGGCCAGGGTAAAGGTAAGGTCGTTGTAAATGCAGCAGCAAAACCTTATGCCATCAGTACTGACTTTGCATTAACGGCAATTAACGCTGAGCCACTACTGACCGATGCCATTGGTTTTGACAAAGTATTGGGTAAAGGTAGTCTTAATTGGGCGTTAAACACACAAGGTGTCAGTCAAAAGCAATTTGTGAATGCTCTTGATGGTAAATTAGGTTTTGAGTTCAAAGATGGTGGCGTAAAAGGCGCAAACCTTGCTGAGATGATCCGTAAGGGCAAAGAGATGCTCAAAGGCGATTTCTCTTCGGTATCGCAAGGACTCAATGCTAATTTCGACCCGGATCAAAAAACCGACTTCTCAGCCATGACTGGCACCTTTGTCTTTACCAAAGGCGTAGGTCAAAACGATGACTTCTCGTTGGCAAGCCCGTTACTACGAGTGACAGGCAAGGGCACCGTTAATTTACCACAAACTTTAGTTGATTACCGTGTGGTGACTGGAATTGTTGATACCATTGAAGGGCAAGCCAGTAGCGATGACAGTACCGGTTTTAAAATTCCGGTGCGTATCAAAGGCCCATTCCACAAAGTTGAAACTAGCCTAGACCTAAAAGAAGCGGCAAAAGACAAAGCCAAAGACAAGGTTAAGGATAAGGTAAAAGACAAACTTAAAGGTTTGTTTGGTGGATAGATCTTTATGACGCTTCAATAAACAGCTCATCTGCTTGTTTTAAATCAATTTCAGCTTAACAAGGGCTTGCCGATGGTAGCCCTTGTTCTATATTCATCGCGAGTTAATTATCTATATGCAGTTATAGTGAGCTTATGCCTATAAGCTGTAATCTACAGCAATAGTATTACTGCTATTCATGTGCTTAAATGGATGCGGATAGCTCTACAAACAAAGGAAGGATAAAATAATGAGTACACCTACTTATTTGCTCGAATACACGGTGACCCCAAAAGCTGAGGGCAACTGGATATATGATGATAAGCCAGTTAAACTTAAATTAGCTCAGGGTGAAAGCGCTGTTCTAACCTATAAGCTCGTTACCGATGAAGCTGGCTGGAGCTTTGCTGAAAACGGTACTTACTTTATCGAGGCGCAAGATAACTTCAATTATAACCTTACAAGCACATTAAAAGATGAGTTAACAGTTGAGGTGAAGATTGAGGCATTGAATGTTGCGAATACGCTAAGTGAAAATGATCTCAAAGGGCTTTCAGCTAACCCCGGCGCGAGGGTTGTTACACTAGTGAGGAATAACAGCTCAAATATTGAGTTCAGACTTGTTGCTCAAAATAATTCTGCAAATGGTGCCGTGCGCTATTTTTCTCAAGATCCAAGGGTGATAATTGACAACCCAGATATTCCAGCCTAATTCGTAATTTGCACTTGGCACAGATAGGTAAAATGTTCTATGCCAATTCTTAATTCAAGTGATGGCGAGTGGCATAATGTCCTGAACCATGACAGGCGATAAAAAGTCGGGCTCCAGCCTAAATCAATGCTTTTTTTCAGTGAAGCCATCGCGGAATACTTTTCTTCTATCAGTGTTTGAATTAACGATTTTACGTAAAAAGCTTCAGCTTAATCGAGATACTCAGCCAAATATTCATCAATTGCTATTAATGCCTCTTGGTTCCGACCTAGGTGTGCCAAAGTTTGAATGCGTACGACTTCAACTTGGCTTGCTGGAGCACTGGCTAAAATTTGCTGATACACTTCACTGGCTTTCACCTTCTCACCCATTTGTGAGTAAATGTCTGCGTAGTTAAGTAAGATTTCTACATTGCTGGGCGCCAACTGAGAGGCTCGTTCAGCAAACTCTAGTGCCCGTTCTAAATCACCTAAGAGCATCAATACAATGGCATAATTATTAGAGTTAGCCGTACTTGTATATGAGCGCTTAACTAGAGCTTAGTAGAGTTTGTTTGCTTCATATTGAGCGAGGCTGCATTGCGGATGACTTTATAGTACTTCTCATCGAGTTGAGCCTGCTGATTATGGTTTCGGTTTTGGTGAATCACTGTAGTCGCTTCGCTTGCTGTAACCTATTGTAATGGTATTGGTGCAGCTGATGTGCTTATATTAAGTGCGAATAGCTCTGCAAACAAACGAAGGATATTAAAGATGACACAACAGTCGCTCAGTTATATAGTTACTCCTGGTTTTTTACCACCTGTAGAACACTCTGAAGAGGCGGCGAAAACTGCCCCTTGGAAAATCACTAACCTTCAACACGAGGATGTAGAAGAAGTTGTTATAGACATTTCTGAGTTATCAGGAAAGTCGGTTAACTTATATTATGAACTTGACTCTGGAAGCTTTGATAGCGGTTGGCAATTCGGTGATAACGGTACGCTATTTGTTAATGCACAAGACAACTTTAACTATCAAGTGAGCAGCATTGTTGCTAACGATGGTCGTAGTATGATTGTAAGTATCAGTAGCATTGAATCGTCTAAAACGATTCTAGAGGGTGCTGCTCAGGAAATGGCGGGTCACCTAGACTCTGGGTTTGCAATCCCTTTGCAGTCTAACAATAACTTTAAGGTTGCTTATCGACTCATAGCAAAGCATAAGAATGATTCACAAATGCGCTATTTCTCTCAAGATCCAACGATTGTTATCGAAGATACAGAGCCAAACTAAAGCTCTAATTCAGAGCGCGACAGCGCTCTGAATAGTTGTGCTTCTCCAGCAGATTCTGAAACTCAACTATTCCGCACAACGGATCAAACCACTTCAAATTAAAAAACTGTACTGCCCAGCCTGAATCCAAGCTAGCTTCTATTTGTATAATTGCTGAACTCTCATCCCCTATTAAGGTCATGATAAGGGCGCTTACAAAAGGCAGCTCATATAACTCTGGAGCTTCTGATTTTACGAGTTGAATCAATTTTAGCGCCTCAATACTATAACCGAGATGCGCTAGAGCCTGGGCTTTTATTAACTTATCAATTGGTTTATTTGGGGTGTCTAAAAGTTCTATCACCTTCATGTAGGTGAGATCTGCATTTTTGTTAGCTAGAGCTAAGGCATCAGCATAGTTGAGTACAATATCAGCTCTTTGCTCATTTATCTTATATGCCTTAGTTGCGTAATCTAGGGATAAGTCTTGTTCCTTTATTAAACTCAAGGCCGTGCTTAAGTTTGTTAAATAGTTTGCGTTATTACTATCAGATTTTACTAGCGTCTCGTAGAGTTTAATTGACCTATTAAGATTACCTGTGATTAGTGAAATATCCGCGGTAATTTTGATGAGCTGATGATCTTTTTGAGTTATTGATAATGCTTTATCTGCGAAATGAAGCGCTTCAGAGAAGCTCCCAGATATTGCATGTATTTTCACTAGATTCCTTAGCACAACCAAGGTAGGTTTGAGCTGATATGCTTTATTAAATGCTGCTTTCGCTTGGTCATAGCGGCCTAATTTTTGATATATGCTACCTTTTAGGTTTAGCAATTCGTATGAGTTACTGTTGTCACCTTTGTAACCGCTCAGCAGTTTCTCAATATCGTCTTTCTTGTTTAGCAACAGAAGTAGCGAGGTCCTATTTGCTAGGTAGTCCAAAGTCTCTTTATATTCTCGAGGGCTTGAATCCAATACTTCTTGTAAATCGTTTATGATCTTCATCTCTAAAGTTCGATTATATAGCCTGAGGCTACCTTTGGTATAAGTCGTGTAGAGGGAAAAGTGCTTAGGGTATGTCCTAATGAATTCCCTAAGTTGATTAATTAAATTGATATTGACAGTGTTTTCTTGGTGTAATTGTTCTATCAGGGTTGAATATGCATTATTAAAATTGTCGTCCATCAATTGCTCTGAAGTATCAGTGATATCCAGTGCTTTGGATAATGCTTGAGAGATGGAAATAAAAGTTGCAGAAATTTGCGTATTTATCACAGTGATCCGCTCTGAAAACTCAACTACTTTCCCTGATTTACCTATCAATTCTAGCTGGATGGTACAGCTGTAGTTATTACATTCACCTGTCGGAATGAATAACTTATCTATTTGTAAAGAATGAGAAATATCTGAAGGCTTCGCGGTTGGACCTAAAGATGCAAGCGTTTGTTCTACTTCTTTCTTTGAAACTGGCTCATAGTCTTTACTTGTAATGAGAAACTGATAGATGGCGTCTTCAACTGTTTGCTTTACTATCTGCTTGTGTGAATTTGGTATATCACCTTGTCCAATAAATTCTATCGGTAGCGCTGCAATATAGATCTTTGGCTTGGTTTCCTGCCAGTACCAGTATCCACCAACGGCTAAGCAAACTAAAAAGGTGAAAAGTGCTGTAATACCTAGTTGCTTTTTACGTGATTTGGCTTTCTCTTTGGCTCGATCTCGTAGCTCTATTTGTTCAAGTGACAGTGTCGCTTCGCTGTTATCGTAGCTAAAGGTTTGTAAAATTTGCTTTAGCTGCTGACTGACTTCATTCGCGCTGCTTGGACGAGCGCTTTTGTCATATTGCAATAGGCGATCAATGAGCTGTGCCAGTGCAGGGGGAATATCTAAAATACGTTTAGCACTGGCTTTTAACGGCTGGAACTTGATCTGTTCAGCAATAGATTTGTCACTGCCATCGTCAGCTTGTTCGAAATAAGGATGATGTCCAGCTAACAGTTGATAGGCTATTAGTCCAAATGAGAATAAGTCACTGCGACTGTCTAGCGTTTCATCACGAAGCTGCTCTGGTGACATTGCTGTGAGACTACCGTAACTGGTATGTGGACGAGAGGCTTGGTTGTCTTCTAATTGTGAAATACCAAAGTCGGCAATTTTGGCTACGCTCTGTTCATTAACCAGTATATTGCCAGGTTTTAAGTCTAAATGAAGAATGTTCTGGCCATGAGCTGAGGCCAGCCCATCGGCTATATGACTTAGCAGCTCGACTTTTTGCTCGGTAGTTAATACGTGTGTTTTTGTGTAGTGCTGTAAAGTTGCACCTTGCACATATTCCATTTCCAAAGCCATTTGCCCAGCGCTTTCAAATACATCATAAATTTGTACTATGTTTGGATGGTTAAAACGCGCTAACAGGCGGGCTTCGTTGAGTGCATCTGATTGCGTGTGCTGAGTTAGTGATATCACCTTTACCGCTACTCGGCGGCCTAATTTTTTGTCGGTAGCAAGGTACACTTTGCTCATTCCGCCTTCGGCGAGCAAGATCACGTCCTGATAGTATTCTTCTAACTTCAACACAGCGCTGTCTTTCTCTTTTATTATTGGGATTAGTGTATCGCTAAAAATACTAAATTAGTACCATTTGCGTTGGCCTTAGTCGCAAATAACAAGTTGAAAATTTAACACTTTGTCATACTCACAGCCTCATATAGGTTATAAGGATAAATAACAATAAGGACAAACAAATGGCAAAGTTATCTTCTAACTTAGTTTCTCACTTCAGTTTGGCTGCCATGATGGCAAGCGCTCTGCTCGTAAATACTTCTAGTATAGCGGCTGATAGCAACCAAACCTTTAATTATCCTAATAATGCTCGTAACGCAATAAGCCTTACGTTTGATGATGCAAGGCCAAGTCAAGTTGAGGTGGGAGTGCCGTTACTTAATCGCCATAAGGTGAAAGGCACATTTTATGTTATGCCATCACAGGTGGAGGAAAAGCTCGGATTGTGGCAAGCCGCGGTGAAGCAGGGGCATGAAATAGGTAATCACACCAGTGAACACTTATGTACGGGTAACTTTGCCTGGCTAAGGGAAAAGGACAAAGGGCTGGAACAAGTTGATTTGGCCTACATGGAACGCGATGTAGTAAGCACCACAAAATATATTGAAAAGCATTTGGGCGTAACCCCCAGAAGCTTTGCATACCCTTGTGGTAATACCTTTGTTGGTCGCGGCGCTGAAGTAAAAAGTTATGTACCGGTGATTGCGAAGCACTTTGACAGTGGCCGTACGTGGTTAGATGAAACCGCTAACCACCCAACTTATACTGACTTTGCGCAACTCACCGGAATCAGGATGGACGGCGTTAGCTTTGAAGAACTAAAAGGGCTGCTGGAGCATCTTAGGGCAAATAACAGTTGGATCATCCTTGCTGGACATGAAGTGGGTGAAAAAGGCATGTACACCGTCGATACCAAAATGTTAGACCAGCTTATTCCTTATTTACAGGACCCTAAAAATGGTTATTGGCTAGACACCGTAAGCAATGTGGGTGATTACATCAAAAGCAAAAGAGAGCCGTAGGTCGAGATTTATCTCGACTATTTTCTTTAAATATCGTTTTTGATTAAATTTTGAGTTTCTCAGATATAAAATTCGAGATGTTTTTACTCAAAGCATCTGAGTAAATAATAATCGAAACAAAATTTCCGCTGTTAAATTTGTTCAATATATGCGCAAGTGGTTGAATTGTCGATTACTTGCCGCCATATCCCCAAACTGTAATTGGTACGTCATGTTAACGCGTTAAATTAATTAAAAATTGAACTATCTTTGATGCGACATTGCTGGTACAATTGCCCGCCCTTGAAAGACATAATCACAGTTTTTTGAGTGGAATTTAACCTAAATGCCTTGATTTTGAACGAAATCTAGGCGAGTTGTAACTACACCGGAGGTCATTAAGATGATCCAAATGCAAACTCAGCTGGACGTTGCTGATAACAGCGGCGCTCGCAAAGTGCAGTGTATAAAAGTCCTTGGTGGTTCGCACCGTCGCTACGCAGCGGTTGGCGACATCATTAAAGTTTCTGTTAAAGAAGCGATTCCTCGCGGCAAAGTGAAGAAAGGTGATGTTAAAAACGCAGTAGTAGTGCGTACTAAAAAAGGCGTACGTCGTCCAGACGGCTCTTTAATCCGTTTCGATAGCAATGCGGCTGTTATCTTAAATGATAACTTACAGCCTATTGGTACTCGTATCTTCGGCCCTGTGACTCGTGAACTTCGTACTGAAAAGTTCATGAAGATCGTTTCACTAGCACCAGAAGTACTATAAGGAGTCGATCATGGCAGCAAAAATCCGTCGTGATGACGAAGTAATCGTACTAGCCGGTAAAGACAAAGGTAAGCGCGGTAAAGTGCTTTCAGTTGTTACTGAAACTGGCCGAGTATTTGTTGAAGGCGTTAACATCATCAAGAAACACCAGAAGCCTGTACCACAACTACAGCAAGCTGGCGGTGTTGTTGAGAAAGAAGCGTCAGTCGACGTATCAAACGTAGCGATTTTCAATGCCGAAACTGGCAAAGCGGATCGTGTAGGTTTTAGATTTGAAGACGGTAAAAAAGTCCGTTTCTTCAAGTCTACCGGTAAAACTATTTAATAGTTGGAGTAGACGATGGCGAAACTGCATGAAGTGTACAAAGACAAAGTGGTAAAAGAGCTTCAAGAGAAGTTCGGTTACAGCTCTGTCATGCAAGTCCCTCAGATCGAAAAGATCACACTTAACATGGGTGTGGGCGAAGCCCTAGCTGACAAGAAAATTCTAGAAAACGCAGTAGCAGACCTAGAATCAATCTCTGGTCAGAAGCCTCTAGTGACTAAAGCACGCAAATCAGTTGCTGGCTTTAAGATCCGTGAAGGTTACCCAATTGGCTGTAAAGTAACCCTACGCGGCGAGCGTATGTGGGATTTCCTAGAGCGTTTAGTCTCTATCGCGATGCCACGTATTCGTGACTTCCGCGGTGTTAGCGCAAAGTCTTTTGACGGTCGCGGTAACTACTCTATGGGCGTACGTGAACAAATCATCTTCCCAGAAATTGATTATGATAAAGTAGACCGCGTTCGCGGTATGGATATCACAATCACTACTTCTGCGAAAACAGATGACGAAGGCCGTGCGTTGTTAGAAGCGTTCAACTTCCCATTCAAAAAGTAAGGGTAGGGTTATGGCAAAGAATTCAATGAAAGCACGTGACGTAAAACGTGCTAAATTAGTTGCTCAGTATGCTGAAAAGCGTGCTGCGTTAAAAGCTATCATCAGCGATGTTAATGCATCTGATGATGAGCGTTGGGATGCAGTGTTAAAGCTACAGTCTTTACCACGCGATTCTAGCCCTTCACGTCAACGTAATCGTTGTAACATCACGGGCCGCCCTCATGGTTATCTTCGCAAGTTCGGCTTAAGCCGTATCAAAGTTCGCGAAGCAGCGATGCGCGGTGAAATTCCTGGCCTTAAAAAGGCTAGCTGGTAATAGAATCACGGGAGTAAGACATGAGCTTGCAAGATCCAATTGCGGATTTGTTCACACGTATCCGTAACGGTCAGTCTGCGAAGAAGGTATCTGTTTCAATGCCAACTTCAAAGCTGAAAGTAGCTGTAGCTAAGGTACTTAAAGACGAAGGTTATATCACTGACTTCGCAGTATCTGGTGACGTAAAAGCAGAATTGACTATCGAACTTAAGTACTTCGAAGGCAAAGCTGTAATCGAAAACATCCAGCGTGTTAGCCGCCCTGGTCTACGTATCTATAAGAGACGTGACGAATTACCTAAGGTAATGGGTGGTCTAGGTATCGCTATCGTATCAACTTCTAAAGGCCTGATGACAGACCGCGCTGCGCGTACCGCTGGCGTTGGTGGTGAAATCATTGGCTTTGTAGCTTAATCGGAGGGGAACTATGTCTCGTATAGCGAAGGCTCCAATCAATGTTCCTGCCGGTGTTGAAGTTACAATTAACGGCCAGGACATCAAAGTTAAAGGCAAGAACGGTGAATTAACTCGCACAATCAACGATGCGGTTGAAGTTTCACTAAACGACAACGTTATCACTACAGCTCCTCGTGAAGTTGCTAATGCTTGGGCTCAAGCTGGTACTGCACGCGCGCTAATCAACAACATGATTGTTGGTGTTAACGATGGTTATGAGAAGAAACTACAGCTAGTAGGTGTTGGTTACCGTGCGGCAGTTAAGGGTAATACATTAGATTTAACCCTTGGCTTTTCTCACCCAGTGAACTTCGAGATCCCAACAGGTATCACTATCGAAGCTCCAAGCCAGACTGAAATTGTTGTTAAAGGCGCAGACAAGCAGTTAGTTGGTCAAACAGCTGCTAACATCCGCTCATACCGTGAACCAGAGCCTTATAAAGGTAAAGGTGTACGTTATGCTGATGAGCACGTGCGTCGTAAAGAGGCTAAGAAGAAGTAAGGTAAGACGATGGATAAGAAAACAGCTCGTCTACGTCGTGCTAAGCGCACTCGTAGAAATATTATCGAACAAGGCACAACACGTCTTGTTATCCACCGCACGCCACGTCACATTTACGCTCAAGTAATCAATGCTGAGGGTAATGTACTGGCTGCTGCTTCTACTGTTGAAAAAGCAATTGTTGAAACAGTTAAAGGCACAGGCAACATCGAAGCGGCTCAAGCAGTTGGTAAAGCAATCGCTGAGCGCGTAGCTGACAAAGGCGTTGAAAAAATCGCTTTTGATCGCAGTGGCTTTAAATATCACGGCCGTGTGAAGGCGCTAGCTGATGCTGCGCGCGAAGCCGGTCTGCAATTCTAGGAGTAGACAATGGCTAACGTAGAAGCAAAAGCACAACAGCCTGAATTGGCTGAAAAGCTAATCGCGGTAAACCGTGTGTCTAAAGTGGTTAAAGGTGGTCGTATCTTTAGCTTCACTGCACTAACAGTAGTTGGTGATGGCGCTGGTAAAGTAGGTTTTGGTTATGGTAAAGCACGTGAAGTTCCTGCTGCTATTCAAAAAGCAATGGAAAAAGCACGTCGCAACATGATCACTGTTGAACTAAAAGGTAACACGCTACAGCACCCAATCAAGGGTCGCCACGCGGGTTCTAAAGTATACATGCAGCCAGCATCTGAAGGTACAGGTATCATCGCAGGTGGTGCGATGCGTGCAGTACTAGAAGTAACTGGTGTACAGAACGTACTATCTAAAGCATACGGTTCAACTAACCCGATCAACATCGTTCGCGCAACTATCGCAGCGCTAGAGAATATGAATTCTCCAGAAGGTATTGCTGCGAAGCGTGGTCTTAGCGTTGACGAAATCTTGGGGTAAGACACCATGGCAAACACAGTAAAAGTAACTCAAGTACGTAGCTCAATCGGTCGTTTACCGAAGCATAAAGCTACATTACGTGGCCTTGGTTTACGTCGTATCAATCACACTGTTGAGCTAGAAGATACGCCAGCAGTTCGCGGTATGATCAACCAAGTTTCTTACATGGTTAAGGTTGAGGGGTAATTCGATGAACTTGAATACACTTTCACCTGCTGCAGGTTCAAAAACAGCTGGTAAGCGTGTTGGCCGTGGTATCGGTTCTGGTCTTGGTAAGACTGGTGGCCGTGGTCACAAAGGTCAAAAATCACGCTCTGGCGGTAAAGTACGCGTTGGTTTCGAAGGCGGTCAAATGCCTATGCAACGTCGTCTACCTAAGTTTGGTTTCACTTCACGCAAGTCTCTTGTGTCTAAAGAAGTGAATCTATTCGAAATCGTTAAAGTTGAAGGCGATGTGGTAGATCTAAACGCGTTACAGGCAGCTGGTATCGTTAAAAAGAACATCCAGTTCGTAAAAGTTGTAAAATCTGGCGAAGTTTCACGCGCTGTTACTGTTAAAGGCATGAAAGTGTCTAAAGGTGCACGCGAAGCTATCGAAGCTGCCGGAGGCAAGGTAGAAGACTAAGGAAGTACGCTATGGCTAAACCAGGTCAAGATATGCAAAGTGCACAAAGTGGGCTTGCGGAACTGAAGCGCCGATTACTATTCGTATTGGGTGCTATCATTATTTACCGTCTGGGCTCTTTTGTGCCAATCCCTGGGATTGACGCCGCTGTACTTGCCGAATTCTTCGAGCAACAAAAGGGCACCATTGTTGAGATGTTCAACATGTTCAGCGGTGGTGCGCTTGAGCGTGCATCGGTATTGGCGCTAGGTATTATGCCGTACATCTCGGCTTCGATTATTATGCAGCTATTAACGCACATACATCCTGCGATGATAGAGCTTAAGAAAGAAGGTGAGCAAGGGCGTAAGAAAATCAGCCAGTATACGCGTTATGGTACGCTTGTGCTTGCTACATTCCAATCGATAGGTATCGCTACTGGTCTACCTAATATGATGGAAGGCCTAGTTGTGAATCCAGGCTTCGGCTTCTATTTCACAGCTGTAGTGAGCTTAGTCACGGGAACGATGTTCCTTATGTGGTTGGGCGAACAAATCACTGAGCGTGGTATCGGTAACGGTATCTCAGTTCTAATATTTGTTGGTATTGTAGCTAACCTGCCGTCTGCAATTGGTTCGACAGCAGAAATGGCGCGCCAAGGTGATCTGCATATTTTAGCATTGTTATTGATTGCGGTAATCGTATTCGCTGTAACTTACCTAGTTGTGTTCTTCGAACGTGGTCAACGTCGTATCGTTGTAAACTATGCGAAGCGTCAACAAGGTCGTCAGGTATTTGCTGCTCAAAGCACGCACTTACCACTAAAAGTTAACATGGCGGGTGTTATTCCACCAATCTTTGCTAGCAGTATCATTTTGTTCCCTGGTACAATAGCAAGCTGGTTTGGCCAAGGTGAAGGTCCGGTCGCTGATGTGCTACAAGCTATCTCAGCAGTATTGACTCCAGGTCAACCACTGTATGCGATGGTATTAGCTGCGGCTATTATCTTCTTCTGCTTCTTCTATACTGCGTTGGTATTTAACCCGCGTGAGACAGCAGATAACCTGAAAAAATCTGGCGCTTTTATTCCAGGCATTCGTCCAGGTGAGCAGACATCTAAATACATTGATAAAGTGATGACACGCCTGACATTGGCAGGTGCTTTGTATATAACCTTTATCTGTCTGGTGCCCGAGTTTATGACTATGGCATGGCAAACGCCATTCTACTTCGGCGGTACATCGATTCTGATTATCGTTGTTGTCATCATGGACTTTATGGCACAAGTACAGACTCATATGATGTCACATCAATATGATTCTGTGCTGAAAAAAGCGAACCTTAAAGGCTACGGCCGTTAAGGTCAGTTTACGGAGTTGAGTAATGAAAGTACGTGCTTCCGTTAAGAAAATTTGCCGTAACTGCAAAGTAATCAAGCGTGCAGGTGTTGTACGTGTGATCTGCAGTGAGCCAAAGCACAAGCAAAGGCAAGGCTAAGCAAATTAAGTCGTGCAGGCTGAGTAACTTTACTTAGCCTGTTTCTTTGGTAAAACTTGAATGTCGGTTGGGTATCCTATACGGGCTTTCCAGCAAGATGATAATCAAGTTTATTTATAGGAGATATGTTAGTGGCCCGTATCGCAGGCATTAACGTTCCTGATCATAAGCATGCTGTTATCGGTTTAACAAGCATCTATGGTGTAGGTAAAACTCGCGCTAAGGCGATCTTAGCTGCGACAGGTATCGCTGAAACTACTAAAATCGGCGAGCTAAATGACGAAACACTTGACATCCTTCGTGAAGAAGTTGGCAAGTACACTGTTGAAGGTGATCTTCGTCGTGAAGTTACACTAAACATCAAGCGTCTTATGGACCTTGGTTGTTTCCGTGGCTTACGTCACCGTCGTTCGCTACCACTACGTGGTCAGCGTACTAAGACTAACGCGCGTACTCGTAAGGGTCCTCGCAAGCCTATCAAGAAATAAGGTGGGGTAAGTTATGGCAAAAGCACCAATTCGTCGTAAAAAGGTCAAAAAGCAGGTTGTTGACGGCATGGCTCACGTTCATGCATCTTTCAACAACACGATTGTGACCATCACTGACCGTCAAGGCAATGCTCTTTCTTGGGCGACTGCAGGTGGTTCAGGTTTCCGTGGTTCTCGTAAGTCTACTCCATTCGCTGCACAGGTTGCTGCGGAGCGTGCAGGTGTTGCTGCACAAGAGTACGGTCTTAAGAACCTAGAAGTATTCATCAAAGGTCCAGGTCCAGGCCGTGAGTCTGCTGTTCGTGCATTGAATGCTGCTGGTTACCGTATCACTAACATCACTGACGTGACGCCAATTCCACACAATGGTTGTCGTCCACCGAAGAAACGTCGCGTATAACAATAGGTTAGGAGAAAGAACATGGCAAGATATTTGGGCCCTAAGCTCAAGCTGAGTCGTCGTGAAGGTACTGACCTGTTCCTTAAAAGCGGCGTAAGAGCAATTGACTCTAAGTGTAAACTAGAAACAGCACCTGGTCAGCACGGCGCACGTAAAGGTCGTCTATCTGATTACGGTTTACAGCTACGTGAAAAGCAAAAAGTTCGTCGTATCTACGGTGTACTAGAGAAGCAATTCCGTAACTACTACAAAGAAGCTGCTCGCCTTAAAGGTAACACAGGTGAAAACTTGTTACAGCTTCTAGAGCAACGTCTAGACAATGTTGTATATCGCATGGGTTTTGCAAGCACACGTGCTGAAGCGCGTCAGCTAGTAAGCCACAAAGCGATTATGGTTAATGGTCGTGTTGTTAATATCCCTTCTTTCGTAGTTACTCCTGAAGATGTAGTAGTAATTCGCGAGAAGTCTAAAAAGCAAGCGCGTATCATCGCTGCTCTAGAGTTGGCTGAGCAACGTGAAAAGCCAACTTGGATTGAAGTTGACGGTAAGAAAATGGAAGGCACTTTCAAGCGTCTACCAGAGCGTTCTGATCTGTCTGCGGACATTAACGAACAACTAATCGTCGAACTTTACTCGAAGTAAAGTTAAGAGTTAAGAGAGGATAAAATGCAGGGTTCTGTAACCGAATTCCTAAAACCAAGATTAGTCGATATCGACGCTGTAAGCTCAACGCGTTCTAAAGTAGTTTTAGAGCCTCTAGAGCGTGGTTTCGGCCACACACTAGGTAACGCTCTACGTCGTATACTTCTTTCATCTATGCCTGGTTGTGCTGTGACAGAAGTTGAAATTGACGGCGTATTGCACGAGTACAGCGCGAAAGAAGGCGTACAAGAAGACATCATTGAAATTCTGTTAAACCTTAAAGGTCTAGCGGTATCTCTAGAAGGTAAAGATGAAGTTTTCCTTACCCTGACTAAGTCTGGTGTAGGCCCTGTGACTGCGGCTGATATCCAGCACGACGGAGATGTGACTATCGCCAACCCTGAGCATGTTATTTGTCACTTAACTGCTGACAATAGCGAAATCAGCATGCGCATCCGTGTTGAGCGTGGTCGCGGTTATGTACCGGCGTCTAGTCGTTTATCCTCTGATGACGATGAGCGCCCAATCGGCCGTTTGTTGCTAGATGCATCATTCAGCCCGGTTGAGCGTATTGCGTACTCGGTTGAGTCAGCTCGTGTTGAGCAGCGTACAGACTTAGATAAACTAATCATCGATATGGAAACGAACGGCACTTTAGATCCTGAAGAAGCGATCCGCCGTGCGTCAACAATCCTTGCTGAGCAATTAGATGCATTCGTAGACCTACGTGATGTTTCTGAGCCAGAAGAGAAAGAAGAGAAGCCGGAGTTCGATCCGATTCTACTTCGTCCAGTTGATGACTTAGAACTAACTGTACGTTCTGCAAACTGTCTGAAAGCCGAGCAAATTCAATATATCGGTGACTTAGTACAGCGTACTGAAGTTGAGCTTCTGAAAACACCAAACCTTGGTAAGAAGTCTCTAACTGAAATTAAAGACGTGCTAGCTTCACGTGGTCTTTCTCTGGGCATGCGCCTGGAAAACTGGCCACCTGCAAGTCTGGCTGAGTAATCTAAGTTACTATATTAGTTTAGTTAGAAGGATAGGGTCATGCGCCATCGTAAGAGTGGTCGTCAATTAAACCGTAACAGCAGCCATCGCAAAGCGATGTTTAGCAACATGGCTGGTTCTTTGGTGAAGCACGAAATCATCAAAACTACTTTGCCTAAAGCAAAAGAGCTGCGCCGTGTAATTGAACCTTTAATCACACTGGCTAAGACTGACAGCGTAGCAAACCGTCGTTTAGCGTTTGCTCGCACGCGTGATAAAGAAGTAGTTGGTAAATTGTTCACTGAGATTGGTCCACGTTTCGCGGATCGTCCAGGTGGTTACACTCGTATTCTTAAGTGTGGCTTCCGTACAGGTGATAATGCACCAATGGCTTACATTGAACTACTAGATCGCCCAGCGGCTGAAGAAGTTCAAGAAGACGCACAGTCTGCAGAGTAATTAGTCTTATTAAAGACACAAAAAAAGCCGAGCACAGCTCGGCTTTTTCTTTTTCATAACCCGCACAGTACAATCTCTCTTAGGTTTAAACTACAGATTCTCTTCGTAAAGATGCGGATGAACAGAAGTAAGTAGACCCACACCTTAATACTCAAACTCTACAAAATTAACCTCCCACCAAGCACTATCTAAGTTCAAGCTTTGATTGGGTATATTTAATACCAATTGAATTAATTATCTAATCAATTTGAAGGGTGAAATAGCATATTAGCTTCGTTAAAAATTTCTCATTTAGAACAACTAAATAGCAAAATTTTTGCCTTGCTACTAAAGCTATTTCCCCGCTTCAAGATAGATCATTTACTTAATACAACTGGTATAAATGTGCAGATTTGCCAAAACTTAGTGAATAAACTGCTCTGGTTACTAGAAGACCTTAGTTATCTCTTATGGTGAGTGTCGATGAGCTAATCACGTAAACATCTAAGCAGAATAAGTGCCACAATACTGTGGCTATAAATAGGGGGGCTATAGTGTCAGGTAGTGCGTTAACTATATAGAGCTGCCATAAAATGACATCATGAAGGTCGATTTAATCATCATTTCGTGCGGTTTATGGACGTTTCGCTTTATTTTTGCTCGAACAAACGTTTTTTCTCAATTTTCTTTAAAAAAAGGGTTGCACTAAAATCGGATCGCCCTATAATGCGACCCCACTGACGCGGGGCGCTACGCTGAAAAGCAAAGCAGCAGCGAGTTAGCGTCAAGTAAAACTTAAGTTCGAAACTTCTGATAAAGA
>NZ_QNQN01000057.1:0-103492 GCF_004103285.1 Pseudoalteromonas sp. A757 | reverse complement strand
GCGAGGTAAACTCGCTCCTACCACAGCATCAGCACTGACCAGCGTGGTCGGAGGTGGTTTACCCACCGAGCTGTTGGGCTCCCCAAACAAAGAGAGTAAAACATCCTAGTTCGTAGCGAGCCAGGGCCTTATTAAAGATCGCGAGGTGAACTCGCTCCTACCACCGCATCAGTACTGAGCTGCATGGTCGGAGGTGGTTTACCCGCCGAGCTATTAGGCTTCCCAAACAAAAAGAATAAAACATCCTTCTTCGTAGCGAGCTAGGGCCTTATTAAAGG
This sequence comes from Pseudoalteromonas sp. A757, assembly GCF_004103285.1. Classification (NCBI taxonomy): domain Bacteria; kingdom Pseudomonadati; phylum Pseudomonadota; class Gammaproteobacteria; order Alteromonadales; family Pseudoalteromonadaceae; genus Pseudoalteromonas; species Pseudoalteromonas sp. A757. Next base: position 103,214 of record NZ_QNQN01000057.1, on the reverse strand, counting down.
TCGATTAACAGCATTCATCCATGGATCTAATCGACATTAGTACATCCATGTTACGTCAAACCCGTTGCAGCAAATGTGACGGGTTTTTTGCTGTTTTGGGTATAGAGATTTGAGATATAAAACCTCGCGAGGTGAACTCGCTCCTACCACCACATCAGCATAGAGCAGTATGGTCGGAGGTGGTTTACCCGCCGAGCTATTAGGCTTCTCAAGCAAAAAGAATAAAACATCCTAGTTCGTAGCGAGCCAGGACCTTATTAAAGATCGTGAGGCAAGCTCGCTCCCGCCACATCAGCACTGAGCAGCATGGTCGGAGGTGGTTTACCCGCCGAGCTGTTGGGCTCCCCAAACAAAGAGAGTAAAACGTCCCACTTCGTAGCGAGCCAGGGCCTTATTAAAGGTTGATTAACAGCATTCATCCATGGATCTAATCGACATTAGTACATCCATGTACGTCAAACCCGTTGCAGCAATGCAGCGGGTTTTTTGCTGTTTAGAAAATCTCGCGAGGTAAACTCGTTTCCACCATATACACATTGCTAGGGTTTGAAAAAACTCCAGGCGATAAAACGGCTTGTCTTATTACCTTGTTCCATCTCGATCACTTTTACTTGCTCTGCAGCGAACTGTTTAAGTTGCTGTTTAAGTGGTTTGACGTTGTCTTTATTAGAGATAAGGGAAGTAAACCAATAAACTTGCTCTTTGAAAGTGACACTCTCAGAGATCATATCCAGTATAAAGCGCTTTTCTCCACCTTCACACCATAGCTCTTGAGCTTGACCGCCAAAATTTAGCGAGGCTTGTGGTGCTCGGTTAAGGTTTTTCCACTTTCTTTGCGTGCCCTTGTTGGCATCTGCTTCACTGGAATGGAAGGGCGGGTTACACATTGAAAAATGATAAAACTGGTTTGCTTTTATTATTGTTTTAAAAAAGTGATTAGGCTGCTTTTGTTGCATCACTTTTACCGGCAACTTATTTAGTTCTGCGATGGTTTTGGCACACTTCACAGCAAGAGGATTGATGTCAGAGGCCACAAAGCGCCAGTTATATTCTCTTGATCCCAAGATGGGATAGATCAAATTGGCACCAGTGCCAATATCTACGCCTTGCACCTTATCGGGCAAGTTACTTTCATCTAACAGATCTTTCAGCGCATGGATATAGTCTGCTCTGCCTGGAACTGGCGGGCATAAAAATTGTGCGGGGATATCCCAAACTTGTATATCGTAGTCTGATTTAAGCAATGCCTTATTTAACAGTTTTACGGCATCTGGATTAGTGAAGTCGATGCTTTTTATGCCATCAGATCGGTTGTAAGTAAAATTCTTTAAAGCGGGTTCAATCGCTATAAGCTTGTCTAGATCATAGCCTGAATTATGCTTGTTTCTTGGGTGCACAGGATTCTTCGAATAAATAAAAAGGATTATAACACTTTTAATCGAACGCTTAAGTCTTGAATACTGGCTTTATCTTAAAGGCATATCAACCCTTTTATTTGCTTCGTTTAAGAGTTTACTTATCAATCAGTCAACTGGTACGATGAGGTTAGTGTTCAAAGAATAAAAACAAAGAAATGATAGAGCAAAAATCACTATTAGTAGATATAGCAGATGGACATAAACTCCATCTCAGATATATAGCAAAACCGGATAGTAGCGGCCCCGCTGTGTTTTTTATGCATGGTGCGGTTGAAAATGGCAAAATTTTTTATACTGAAAGTAATAAAGGGCTAGCGCCTTTTTTAGCTGAACACGGCTATCGCTGTTTTGTTGGTGATCTTCGTGGGCGAGGAGAGAGCATACCTAAAATCGACGCTGAAGCGGATTATGGTCAAACTGAATCAATCTTGCACGAAATCCCTGAAATGCTGAATTTTATCGAACGATATACCGGATCTAGAGCACAATATTGGATTGCGCATTCTTGGGGAGGGGTATTGATGAATAGTGTTTTTGCACGCTTTCCTGAAGAAATTCCGCATGTTAAAGCATGTGTTTATTTTGGCTCTAAGCGTAGTTTACATAACAATCACCCGAGCAAATTACTGAAAGCAAACCTGATATGGTTTAACGTTGCGCACTATTATTCGAAAAAGCATGGGTACTTACCTGCGAAGAGGCTCGGTTGGGGAAGTGATGATGAGTCTTTAAAATCACATGCTCAAAGCGCTGACTGGGCACAGAAGCACCCATGGATTGACTCCGATGACGGTTTTAATTACGCCGAGGTATTACAAGACATGACGTTGCCTCCAATCTTGCACATTGCGGGCGTTAAAGATAAAGCACTGGCACAACCTGTTGATATTCAAGCGTTCATTCGTGAATCAGGAAAGGGGATACAAGAACTCAGAATTTATGGAAAAAGTCACGGCCATCGGCACAATTATGGGCACATAGACATGTTAACCCATAAACATGCACGCGATGATCAGTTTAAAGATTTACTGGCGTGGTTTGATCGCTTTGCGGTTGAGCAATCATCTTCTCAATAAACGCTTCATATCGCTGCCACTTTTCGAGAGGCTGCGTGCTGATTGGCTTTCTGACCTGAGCCTTACTTAACGTATGCACCGGCTTTTTAGATTTGTGAAACTCCAAGCATTCTGGTTCGTATTTTTGATATAGAAAGCTCAAGCATTGCTTGATGGTCTTTTCGGGTTCAGCGATAAGTTGTTCGTAACTGAGCGTAAAAATATCTCTTTTCATAAACTGGTTAAAATGTGACATCAAGTCACTTTGCGCTTGCGCATACAAGGCAAATTCACTTAAAGAGCAGAAGTAGGGCTCGCTTTCGGCGAAATGATTACTATAGACCGACCACGCTGTCGCATTGAGGTTGCGAGTTAAATGAATAATTCGTGCCTCAGGGAATAGTTTGTGGATTAAGCCCAGATTTTGAAAATTAGCTGGAAGTTTATTGATCACCACTTCTTCCGACACCCGATGCCGCTTTATCTCGTCGACATAGAGTAAGCGGCAATGATCTAACATGGAGTTACTTAGTTGGTCTAAACAAGCTGGGAACTCTGCATTATTACGTTTAAAGAGGTAAGGGACAATTTTATCGCTGATCACGGTATTCTCACCTAGTGTGCCAACATGTGAATGTTGCACTAGCATTTGCTCTAAGAGAGTCGAACCTGTTCTCGGTAAACCAACAATAAAAACAGGTGTAAATGTTGTCTTAACCCTATCACTAGGTTTATCAAAAAATGCTTTACCACAATGTTGTTTGATTGATTCAAAAAAAGGCAGCATGTCTACAGTACGAAACTCGCTCATCAGCAGCTGTGTATCATTCGCTAAGGCATAGTTATCTTGAGCTGCATTATAGTTACCTAATTGTTCATGACACTTAGCAAGAGCATAGTGGACCACTGCTTTTAGCCTCGGTGCTTCAAACTCATTTTCCAGTTTCTCTAAAATCGCTAAATATGTAGGTAATTCTTTGGCTGAGGACATTTGTACCAGTTCGTACAGCATAAATGCTGTCACGGTACTATGAGGACAATCTAACCCCGCCTTAAAGACGTTTTTAGCTTGTTCAATAAAGCCATAGTCCAGATAAAATTGACCGAGTTGGTAATGGGCTTGAGCATTATGTTTTGCCACGCTTAAGGTGTATTCAAGTACGGTTTTTGCGTCAACAGGTGAACCAACGGCTAAAAACGCATCGGCCAAGGCGAAGAGCGGTTCAAGCATTTTTGGTAAATGTTCGCAGGCTCTTTTTAAATAGTAGATTGCGTTATCATATTGCTCTAAACGCATGCATATGCGGCCTAAACCAAATAGAGCAGGACCGTTGTTAGGTGACTGTTTTAGTACAGACTTGTACATAAACTCAGCTTCTCTAAGCTTATTTTCGGCCAATAATTCGTTGGCTCGCTTTAATAACAACATTTTCGTATTCAGAGTTAACTACTTTGTTATATAGGATAAAAATAAAAAGGCGAAATAGCTAATGCTAGTTCGCCTTTGTTTCTGGGTTACAGTAAAAGTTAGAACGTATAGGTTGCTTTTACATAGTAGAAACCACCATTAATACCGTATGGTGAAGTCTCGTAGTATTTGCCACCCCAGTTGTTATTTGGGATACCTGTAGCGTCAAAGAAGTCTAGTTCTTCAGCATCTTGGTCAAAGATATTATTTGCACCAACAGATAGACTGATTGAATCTGTTGCATAGTAAGTAAGCTCTGCATCAAATGTGATTGTTGCACTTGCTGTTTTAGCTGTTGCATCATAATCTACGTGGACACCTTGGTATTCACCAAAGTAGTTCATACGCACAAAACCTGAGAAGCTATCCCATTGCTGAGCCCAAGTTAATGTACCTCTGTGCTTAGGTAAGTCGTTTTCTAGACGAGATACCTTGAAGTCACCTGTAATCGCAGAGAAGCGATCAACTTCGGTTTCATTCCAGTTGTATGCTGCACTAAATGTCGCATAACCACCCAGCATATCCATAGAGTAGTTACCAACTAAGTCGATACCTTGAGTCGTGGTATCGAAGTCATTAGTAAAGAAGCTCACCTGTGCTAAGTTGTCAACGTTCGGAACACCCGCCGCTTTAAGGGCATCTTTGTCAGCTTGGTCTAACTCTATCTTCTCTGACTGGCTTAGGCGGTCAGTTACTTCAATGTTGTAGTAATCTAACGTAATAAATAAGTCGCCAGAACGATATACTGCGCCTAATGTGTAACTTTCAGATTCCTCCGGTTGAAGTTCCGTGCCGCCCAGTTGTAACGAAATTGGGTTTGTTGGTGGTAATAGCGCAGAGTCTACAAGTACACCACTACTTAAGTTTGTTTGTACGTTAGATACGTTAGCTTGACCTACTGTGGGTGCACGGAAGCCGGTACTGATTGAACCACGAACTGAGAAGTCCTCTGTAACGTGGTACTGGCCCGTGATCTTAAAGTTAGTAGTCGAGCCAAATGAATCATAGTCTTCATAACGCAGCGCCCAGCCCATCATGAAGTCTTCAGTAAATGGCGTTTCAATATCCACATAAGCGGCATAGTTACGGCGAGTGTACTCTCCTGCTGCAGAAGGTTTAAATCCAGGAAAACCGTTCGAACCAATACCAAAGCCTTGCTCTGTTAGCGGCCCTGCAATAAATGACGCTTCATCACCCGAAAGTACTTCAAATGTTTCTTCATGCCACTCAAGACCTGCAGCAACGTTTACATCGTAAGCAAGATCAAAGTCGTAACCTTTCGATACATCAAAATTAAAGTTCTTTTCTAGCTGAATATACTTACCTGGACTAAAGTCCATCGGAGTATCTGGACCTAATGAGGCATTCACCGTGTTAGTAATAAAATATCTAGATTCGTTGCGGCCAACAGAGCCACTCAAATCCCAATAGGCTCCCTCTAAGAAGCCATCTTTAAATTCACCTCTCACACCCATAGTTAAAGATGTATCTGTTATATTACCACCGAAGTTTGGTGTAAATCCTGCTGGAAGGATTTGGTTAAATGCAAAACAGTTGGCAGCATCCAACTGCCCTAATGCCGTTGGATCTGGCAATCCATTCGCTTGAAGTTCGACTACTGGACAGTCTAATTGTGCATCAAGGCCACCATCTAACGCACCTACTAACACTGTTGGTGTTGCCGCATCCCACAATTTTTGCTGTGCTTCGTCTGTTGCACTCCTTCTCATCGGTACGCCATTAACGAGTCTGATTGTACCGCCATAAACTCCGGGGCGAGTGGTTGGGTTTCGATAATAGAACCCACCTTTTACATCCCGTTCTGAGTAGTTACCGAACATGTAGAAGTGGGCGTTATCTGTAACGTCTACACCAACATTACCAAAAATACTGATGTCGTCTTTGATTTCGGGTGCACCCCAAATTTGTGCTGGATCTGCAACGCCTTCTAAGCCAGCTCCCGCAAATGCTGCTGCATCAGGACGCTGAACACTGCGGCTAGTCGCATCGGCCTCTTTATATTGAAAGCTTAGGTTAGCAAAGCCATCATCCGTAAATGGTAGACCCACGTTACCTTCGATAACCGTTGTATCGCCGTCACCTTCGTAGTATTCACCTTGACGAATAGAGAACGAGCCCCCTTCGCTTGCGTCTTTTAGTACAAAGTTCATTACACCCGCGATAGCATCTGAACCGTACTGCGCGGCAGCACCGTCGCGAAGTACCTCCACCTGTTTAAGCGCGATACTAGGGATCACTGAAATATCAGGACCTTGAGCACCATCGTTAATCCCACCGCCTAAAAAGGCAATAACCGACGAACGGTGGCGACGCTTACCGTTTAACAAAATCAGCGTACTATCCGCAGGCAATCCGCGTAAGTTAGCTGGTCTTACTAAAGTCGCTGCATCACTGATAGGATTCGCGTGTACGTTCAAAGACGGTACAGAACCTTTCAGTAGCTCGAGCATGTCAGAACCTGCCGCCTTTGACATATCTTCTGCACCGATGATGTCGATAGGGACCGGTGACTCACCCACAGAGCGAGGTGCAGCCCGAGAGCCAACTACGGCGATTTTTTCGATTTTTTCATCTGACTTTGCTTGATTGGCTTCTTCAGCCATTACGGTCGTGGTAAGAAGTGACGTAGTTGCTGCAGAAGCGAGCGCGAAGCGAATTGCACGGCGCAGCGTGTTACTTTTTAGTTTCATCCTGTTTCCCCAGTTGATTGTTGTTGTCATACCAATAAAAAGGTCATTTATAATATTTTTACCTTTAATACACATATAATTTAATTTGCAGTGTGTTGGCAAGCGCTTTTTTAAAATTAGCAGCGATTTTTAAAACTGCAACTTTCTTAATAACTTTTTGTTTAAGCTAAGAAGAGTTGCAGAAATTGAATGGTAAGTTATTGTTGAAAGTGAAATTTTGAGCCGTTTAACTACTTTTCAAGACAAACACCCAGTAGCTTAAAATTTATCGTTTCAAAACTTAGCGAGTTTCGTGAAGTTTCATTATTCAGTTTTTGTAGATTAATTGAACAGTCCTGAACGGCTAGTCTTTGCGTGTATGATTATTGTACATCTTTGTATGGTAACTGAGGTCGATTTTGCTCTAATTCATTATTTTGCACACTTTACGTATAACTTTGCTGGCTAGAATGGGTAATTTGTACCATTGGCTAATAGCTAAAGTGCTGATAATTTTGATAGACTCTAGTCAACACTATATTTGAGTTCACTAATGAAGCTGATCAAAGTTGTCCATAAGGCACCGATGCGCGTTGCTCGGATCAGTAAACGCAGACAGCAAATGAGGTTGCGTAGGGCGATGATTGCGCTCAAATGCGCACTAGAGCAAGAGAAACAAGAAACTAAAGAGATGCTTGAAATCTACAAGCGATATACCTTGGGGCGAGCGCAGAAGTCTGAGCTCAAAACGGCGAATGCCCAGCTTGTGGATATTCTTAAAGGGCTTGGGCTTGGTGTGTTTGCGGTTTTACCTTTTGCCCCCATAACTATTCCGATCATCGTTAAGGTTGGTCAATTAGTGGGTGTAGATGTGTTGCCTAGCTCATTCAATTTGAAAAAAAAGCCGACAAAAACCAAGGAACAGTGAATTTTCTTTTTAGCCTTGGTAATCTAAGTACGAACATAATAAATTTGAGGCCTACATGAACAATCTACTCGTTCAATCTGCTATGGGTAAACCCATTTCAATCTTCTCCGCTGCAGAATTAGCGTCATGGCAAGCGCAGCAGTCAAACACGATACAGCTTTTCGTGAAAACCGCACAATTTCAATCACAAAAAACCATTCTTATTCCGAATGCTGAATCTGGGGAAGTAGAACGAGTTATTGTGATTTCAGAAGAAGATGACTTTTGGTTATTGGGCGATCTTGCAAAGCAGCTTCCAAAAGGCACTTATTTTATTGATACTGCTTCTGAGCAAGTTGAAAACCACGCGATTGCGTTTTTACTGGGTGCGTATCAATTCTCTGCGTATAAAGAATTACCGGCGGTTGAAGCAAAACTTGCTATCAAAGATATTAAGACATATTCCAAGGTAAAAGCGTCTGTGGAGTCTATTTATCTTGCACGAGACCTTGTAAACACACCTGCGGCCGATATGATGCCTCAGCACATGGCTGAAGTAATGGATGAACTTGCCGAGCAATATGGCGCATCATTTGAGCAAATCATTGGTGATGAGTTGTTAGAACAAAACTACCCAACGATCCACATGGTAGGCCGTGCGAGTGACAATGCTCCGCGTTTGCTTGATTTACGTTGGGGTGATGAAAACCACGCAAAACTTACTTTAGTTGGTAAAGGCGTATGTTTTGACTCTGGTGGTCTGGACTTAAAACCTGCGTCTGGAATGCGTAATATGAAAAAAGACATGGGTGGAGCGGCTCATGTTATTGCGCTGGCCAACATGATTATGGCGGCAAAACTGCCTGTTAGATTACGCGTACTTATTCCTGCGGTAGAAAATGCGGTGTCTCGCAATGCCTTTAGGCCAGGTGATGTGATCAAAACACGTAAAGGTATTACGGTTGAAATTGACAATACCGATGCCGAAGGACGCTTGGTTTTATGTGACGCATTGGCCGAAGCACAAACTGAAGCGCCAGAGTTATTGATAGATTTTGCGACCTTGACCGGTGCATGTCGCATTGCCCTTGGTACTGAACTTCCTGGTTTTTATTCTACAGATCAAGCTATTGCGTCTGAGCTAATGGAAATTGGTCTGGGTAATGCGGATCCTATCTGGCAATTGCCTTTGTTTGCTCAATATAAGGCACTGTTCAAGAGCGATATCGCCGATATTGCCAACTGTGGTTCGACGCCGTTTGGTGGCTCAATAACAGCTGCACTTTATCTAAAAGAATTTGTTGAGCCTGCCACGACACCTTGGCTACATTTTGATGTGATGGCTTGGAACGTAAGAGCGTTACCGGGAAGACCTGTTGGTGGTGAGGCATTGGGTCTTAGAACCGTGTTTAGTTATCTTGAGAAAAAGTTCAGCTAGTCGCAAAGTCTAAAATCTATAAAAAGCCCAGCTATGTCAGCTGGGCTTTTAGTTTGTCTAATAACCGAATTGGTATAATTAATTTTAGATTAGTTTTACTGCTTTTCAGGAATGTTCTCTAAGATCCCTTTCATTTGCTGCCAATATAGACCAACGCTTGAAATTTCTACTTTTTCCTCAGGAGAGTGTGGAAATTTGATCGTTGGACCAAAAGAAATCATATCCATGTTCGGGTAAGGCTTTTTGAACAAACCACATTCAAGACCTGCATGAATAACCATAATATGTGGTTTTTCACCGTAGATTGATTCATACATATCACGGAAAATAGCTAATACTTCTGAGCTTGGATCAGGCTTCCAGCCTGGGTAAGCACCACTAAATTCAATGTCAGCTTGCGTCAGCTCAGCCAGTGAGCGCAGCATACCCTCGACATCACTGCGACCAGAATCAATTAATGAACGGATCAGACATAGGACTTCTAGAGTGTTATCTGTAGTAGAAATTACGCCCATATTAAGTGAGGTTTCAACAACACCTGGAATATCGTCGCTCATGCGTACAACACCATTAGGGCAAGCGTTAAGAAGCGCTAAGACTTTGCTTTGGGAAGCTTGGCTCATTGGCAATGTGCTAGTTGTTGAAGTGCTGAGTGCAAACGTGATCCCAGTTTCTATGGCACATAATTCTTGCTTAATGATAGTTTCATAAGCTTCAATCAGCGCTTGGAACTCGCTTATTTGCGCTTCATCAAAACTAATGAGTGCGTATGCTTCGCGCGGAATTGCATTGCGTAGGGAGCCGCCTCTGATCTCGATAAGTCTTAGATCAAAGTCTGCGATATGGTGCTTTAGGAATCTTGCGAGCAATTTATTGGCGTTAGCACGGCCGGTGTGAATGTCGACGCCAGAGTGTCCGCCACGTAGGCCTTTTAGAGACAGCTCAAAGATTTGATGGTGTTTGGGTAACACTTCTCGCGCGAGTTGTAGAGTTAAGGATGCATCTACACCACCTGCGCAACCCATGTAGATCTCGCCTTCTTGCTCGGAATCGGTGTTGAGCAGGATTTCACCTTCTAACCAGCCAGATTGCAAACCAAACGCGCCGCTCATACCTGCTTCTTCATCAACGGTTAGTAACACCTCAAGTGGACCATGCTTAATATCGTCAGCGTCTAATACGGCTAAACATGATGCCATGCCGATACCATTGTCTGCACCTAGCGTAGTACCAGTTGCGGTTACCCAGCCATTATCAACATACGGCTTGATTGGATCGGTAACGAAGTTGTGTGCTGTATCGTCATTCTTTTGTGGCACCATATCAATGTGCGCTTGCAATACAACGGGCTTACGATTTTCCATACCACTTGTCGCAGGCTTTTTGATGAACACATTACCAGTTTCATCACGACGTACGTCTAAATTTTTGCTTTTAGCCCAGTCAACAATAAAGTTTGCTAGTGGTTCTTCGTGTTTTGACGGGTGGGGAATGGCACAAATTTGGTCAAAAAACTTCCAAATTACTTGTGGTTCTAATTGACTGATCTCGGTATGCGCTTTGAGCACAGTAGACTCCTTGGATGAGCGATAATAATATTGCAATATTACCACCCACCCAAGGGCAAAATCGAGCAATTAACTCTAAGTTTCAGTACTTAGGGAGAATAGCCTACTTATTGAGCTTTACTTGCAGCGACTGCTGGTGCTACTAATTCAAGGCCGGTTTTATTGCAATCTGGTAAACGCGCATCCGACTTTGCGATTGGAGTCGTTCTTTCTCCCCATTTCAAATAGCTGGCAGCCCAAGTTAAGCCCGCGCCAAATGCCGCAGACATAATATTAGCGTGTGGTTTAATCATGCCATTTTCTACAGCTTCACACAGTGCAATTGCAATTGTAGCAGCAGAGGTATTACCGTATTTGTCGATATTAACCATGACTTTATCATCTGCAATTTCTAGGCGATTTTGAATAGCTTGAATGATGCGAAGGTTAGCCTGATGAGGGATAAGTACATCTATGTCGTTTAGTGATAACTGTGCTTGGCTGAGTACGTCATCACATGCGTCACTCATACCTTTTACAGCACGCTTAAATATTTCACGTCCTTCAAAAGACAGAGCAGAAGGCCCAGTGCCGGCGCAGCGGTCCATATCAGTACCATAGTTTGGAATGTGCAATATACTTCTATCTGTGCTATCACAGCCAGTCTTAGTGCCTAAGAGCCCGGTTGGCTCGTCACTTGCTTCAAGCACGACTGCACCTGCACCATCGCCAAATAATACTGCGCTGTCACGCTTTGCCCAGTTTACATACCAAATCATACGTTCCGCAGCGACAACAACAGCTCTTTTAATCATACCTGCTTGGATCTGTGCAGTAGCATTTTGTAATGCATACAAAAAGCCCGAACACGCCGCATTCGTATCACACGCCGCAGCACCAACAGCACCAATATTTTTTTGTACTAAAGAAGCTGTATTCGCTACCATAGTTGACGGTGTACAGGTTGCGAGTAGAACAAGGTCAATATCTTTACCCTCAAGTCCTGCACATGCCAATGCGTGTTGACTTGCTACCGTTGCAAGTTCAGCAGTGCTAACATGGCTAACGCGTCTAGATCTGATACCTGTTCTCGTATTTATCCATTCATCATTGGTGTCAACAATAGTACTAATTTCATCATTACTGATGCTCGCTGGTGGAATACACTTTCCCCAGCCGGTGATTTTTGCATAAACCATAGTGTCTCTTAATCTAATCCGACCAGTTGGCCAATTTTTCATTTATACCAAATCCTTCACAGTATTGCCATAAAAGCGAAGCTATGGTGTGTATTGGTGCAATATAACTGACCTCGATCACACCTATTTTTGTTAGATTAGGTATAATCTTTTCATCTTAGCTCAGACCCGTTCATTTTCATGAAAATTGCTTTTTCTCCCAATTCTGCATTGGGCCAACTGTTGTTGTTACGGTCAGTGGCAATCGTTATCCAAATTGTGATGCTTGCCATAGCCGCTGTCGTATTTGGTAAACAATTTGATTTTGTTGCGGTGGTGGGAGTGGTGGCTGCGGAGTCGGCATTTCAGCTGTTAAGTATTTACGCCTATCGTAACACAAAAGAAGCAGCGCCCATTGGCATGACAATGCAATTGTTGGCGGACATTTTGTTTCTTACTATTTTATTAGATCTGACCGGCGGAGCGACCAATGCGTTCGTGTCTTTGTTGGTACTGCCAACCGTTATTGCAGCAGTAACGATCCCAACTATCAACATGTTGATGGTGTCGGCTGGGGCGATTGGCGCTTACCTTTATCTTTATATAAAAATGTCTCATGAACATGTTCATCATATGGACATGAGCACTCATTTGCTCGGTATGTTAGTTAACTTTACTTTCACTATCATAGTTGTTGTTACCGTGGTGAGCATATTGGTAAAGCAAAATCGAAAAAAAGAGCGGGCGATCGCCTTGCTAAGAGAGCAGCAGTTACAGCAAGAGCAATTAATCGCATTAGGCAGTGCGGCCGCACAAGCGACCCATCAACTCGCCACGCCAATCGCACACTTGGCTCTATTACACGAAGAGCTGGATGAGTCGTACCCAAAAGAGCCCTGTGTTCAAGAAATGTCAGAACCTCTTGGGAAATGTAAGGAGCAGCTTAATGTCTTTAGAGAATTCACTGAGTATTTAAAGTCAGCGTCTAAACAACTGATAACCATAAAGCATTTTGCTGAGCAGTTAAAAGAATTGACGAATTTACAATTTCCACAGCAGCATTTTCGATTCGATATCACTAATGTTCAAGGGGCGCTGTGCGATGATCCTATGTTGATGCCTTCGATTTTAAATCTTATTAGTAACGGTGTGCGAGCAAATGAGCAAGCAAAACAAACTGACATCGACGTGATATTTACCTCACAACTGACAGAACATGTGATCACCATACTTGATAGAGGGGAGGGGATCGCAAAAGAAAAGCTAGCGCAATTGGGCCATAATGTCGTGAGCAGCGAATCAGGACTTGGTATGGCGGTGCTGCTCAGTCATGCGACAATTGAACGGCTTGGTGGACACCTAATAATTGAAAGCGATGTGAGCTTTGGGACAAAATGTACGATTAAACTACCAAGGGTAAGTGATGAAGTTACTGCTTGTAGAAGATGATGTGCCTTATGCACAGACATTGATAAGGCGCTTGGAAAAACAAGCATTTAGTGTTGAACATGTTACTTCCATTGAAGATATGCAGGTGGCGTGTAAACAAGAGGTTTTCGGCTACATATTATTGGATATGAAACTTGGCGAGGCCAACTCAATAAACTTCATAACACAAATCAAGCAGCTCAATGCAAATGCTCGCATTGTATTATTAACGGGTTATGCCAGTATTGCGACTGCGGTTGAGGCGATAAAATTGGGCGCTGACGACTATTTAACTAAACCTGCAAGCACCAGCTTGATAGTACAAACGCTATTGGGAGAGAAAGGCCAAGAAATTGTTGAAGAAGTCATGTCTCCAGAACGACTAGAGTGGGAACATATTCAGCAAGTTTTAAAGGCAAATGAAGGTAATATCTCTGAAACCGCGCGGCAACTTAACATGCACAGAAGAACACTGCAGAGGAAATTACAAAAGAAACCTGTTTATAAGTAAGTTTTCACTTATACTCATTATTAAATAAAATGAAATATGCTGAGTTAGTCGATGATACTTTCATTTGAAGCATTAAACCTTTGGGCAATTATTCTCGCCGCTTTGTCTTCCTTTATGTTAGGTGGTATTTGGTATTCTCCCATGCTGTTTCAAAAAGCGTGGATGGAGGGGTGTGGATTGACAGAGCTTGACTTACAAGCGAGCGATCCGAAGATGACTTTTGGTGTTGCATTTCTGCTGTCTTTGCTATCCGCTGTGTTTATGGCGGTGATGCTTGATCTATCGCTCTCTTTGCTTGCGGCTACGGGAGTTGGACTTGGTGTAGGGATCTTTTTCGTCGCCTGTTCATTAGGAATAAGCTATATATTTGAGCAACGCCCGATGAAACTGTTTTTAGTCAATGGTGGCTATCACGTGTTACAGTTTACGCTCATTGCATTTATACTAAAGATCATGAGTTAATTCGGTATGGCAAAACCCAATAAAAAAGGCCCAGTTAGAACTGTTGATATTTATTGTTCTGGGTGTCGCCATCAGCTCTTTAAGTATCGTAAGGGGGGTAAGGGTAGCCTAGTTAAATGTTTCAAAGAGCGGATCACCCAAGACTTTACGACCAACCAAATAAACTGCCCCAATTGTGAGCAAGAATTTGCCCGTGATACGCTAGTGAGAGGTGCGCCAGCACTGAAAATAATCGGTGGCAAGGTAACCTTCAAGTAACGATTACTTCAATTTTCATAGCTCACCTTCTGCTGTTATCAGACAAATGTCCTGTATTGAATTTTCCAATTTGTTACTATCTCGCCGTTTGGCTTTGCTGTTTCAATGAATGAAAATGACCCTTCCCATGGAGCTGGGCCAGCCTATTGGGTCTTGCAAAATGGAAAAAACATGATCGATTTAATGTTCGATATCATCGGTATGACAGGCACTTTTTTGGTCGTTGGTGCATTTTTTATGCTACAGCTGGAAAAGGCATCTCCCGATAGTTTAACGTACAACTTAATGAACTTAAGTGGTGCGATCCTGCTACTGATTAGTCTTTGTTATAACTTTAACCTCGCAAGCTTTGTGATTGAGCTATTTTGGATCGCTGCGTCGTTAATTGGCTTATTTAAATATTTCAAAGCGAAAAAGTTGGCATCAGCTTAAGGTGTAAAAGAAAAGCCTAATCAAAAACTTGCGTAGTGGCTAGGAGCAAGTATTATTAAGTTAATCATATGCTGCTACGTAGGTTAGAGCAATCTAACACTACGAGTGAAGTGTGGGAACATAGAGCTCGTATAATATGAAAAACTTAAGCGCTTTAATTAAAGCCACGCTATTCTTAATTCCTTTTGCGGTAGTCGCTGAATCAGACGCCGCGGACTCCGATCTGTACCAGCTTTCATTTGAAGAGTTGTTGAATGTAAATGTCTCTATCGCAACTAAAACCGACGAAACGAGAGCATCGGTCCCTTCTAGTATTACTGTTTTTAATTCAGAACAAATAAATAGCTTGGGTGTCGACAATGTCTATGATCTGATGAATTTTGTACCTGGCTTTCAGTCTACTCGAGGCGATTGGGTCGGGGCTGTGCCAAAAGAGCATACCCGGGGTGTGTATTTAGATACTGGACACGTATTAGTGATGATTGACGGACAACGGCTGAATGAGTCCTCATTCGGAAAAGCTTCTGTCTATACCCCTTATATTCCTATTGAGATTATTAATAAAGTTGAGTTTATCCGAGGCCCGGGCTCCGCGCTTTATGGTAGTAATGCCTTTCTTGGTGTGATGAATATTATTACCAAAAAACGTAGTAACCAGCTTTCTGTTGGCTATGGTGAACATGGCAATGCGCAAGCAGCATTGAATCTTTCAAGGCAAGTGTCGGACGAAACGCGGCTCTATGCCAATGTAGCATTTAATAAACGCTCAGGGGATAGCTATTTTGGAGGCGCTGTAAAAGACCCGTTAGAATCACTTTTTGTTGTATTTGGAGGTAGTCATCAAGCGTTAAAGTGGCAAGTAAGGTTTAACCGTACTCAACTTGATGAGTTTTTAAATCTTTCCCGTTATTCCCCTGAAAACGAGCATAAAAGCGAGAACTATGCGGCAACAATTGAGTATGTTTGGCGAGTTACTGAGCAACTTGAGTTAACGCATAAGTTGAGTTTTATTGAGCATAATATCGAAAGTGCTGGACTTATCGTTACAGCAGAAGAAGTTGGTATCACGCAAGGTGGCGACTTTTTAGTTGGCCCAGCTTGGCAATCTAGAGATTTAACTTATAACCTAGATGGTGGTTATAAACAAAATGACCGCTTACAATGGAACTTTGGCGTTGAGTTATCAAAGGAAGAGCAAAGTAAAGCGGGCGTTAGAACTTCATATTACGACCAAAGTGCCGGTGATATTATCATCTATAACCATACTTATTTAGGTGGCATTCAAACTATATCTGATTACGCTCCTTTTTATTCGCTGCGACAAGACTTTGATTCTTATGCAGGGTATGTTCAAGCAAAGTATCGATTTAGCGAAAAACTCAGCATGTTTACGGGGGTAAGATACGATGAGGTTAAAAACATAGATGATAAATTATCTCCTAGGCTTGCATTCGTTTATGACTTTGACGAAGTAAACACTTTGAAGTTGCAATATGGGGAGTCTTTTCGCACCCCAGTTAGTAATGAGCTTAACTCAAACGATGATGTAACATCGGGTAATTCAAACTTAACGTCAGAATATGTGAAAACTACGGAACTTGTCTGGCATTATCAAGATGAGTCAAAGCAGTTCGACGTGGTATTGTTTGATAACGAACTGGAAGATTTTATTAATTTAGTTCCTGTTAATAACGAGCAAGCTGAATTTACCTTCGATAATATCTTTGAAACGAGTATGCAGGGTTTAGAAATTAACAGTAATTTTAACTTGACTGACTCAACATGGATACAAGGCGCCTACACACAACTATTTGATGAACCATTAAACGGCAGTTTTAAAAAATTTGCGGCTTTGGCGTTTACGCACAAAGTGAACGATTTTGAAATTACGTTCAATGCAATATGGCGCGACAAAACTCAGGTCCCCGTTTTTGAGGGTGCAGACATTGAGCCTTTTTCCCAAGATAGTTATTATTTATTAGGTGCAACGTTTGCCTGGCAGTGGCAGGAGGACGCGGTGTTTCAGATAAAAGCAGAAAACTTAACCGATAAAAAATATGATGTTTTTGATCCAAGGATGACGGATGGAAGAGTGCCTCAGGAGGGAAGAAATTTACGCTTGCAGATTAAGAAGTCATTTTAAATAGTCCTCGTGTGAATAAAATAGAAAAGGATGTTGTGTGAGCGTAAATACTGGATTAATTAACCAGCTATGTGCACAGATAAAAAAGCAGAGAATCGCTCAACGGCCTTTGCTAGTTGGCGTTAGTGGAGTTCAAGGCGTTGGTAAATCAACCTTAAGCAAACAGTTATCTGAGCGACTTCAGCAAGATGGCATATCGTGCGAGAGTGTATCGCTGGACGATTTCTACTTAGACCCCCAAGAGCGAGTTCAATTAGCAGAGCAATATCACCCCCTGTTTAAGCAAAGAGGCTTGCCCGGCACCCATGACCTCGTACTATTTGATACGATATTAACGCAATTTAGAGTTGGCAAAGCGTTCTCTCTTCCTGTTTTCGATAAATCCATAGACAAAAAATTACCGCGATCTCAGTGGCGACAAGTTGAAGCAGAACTGTCTGTGTTAATTCTTGAAGGTTGGTGTATTGGTATTGGTGCACAGCCAGAATCATTATTGACTCAACCGATCAATGCATATGAGCAGCAACAAGACGCAGGCGCCTTATTTCGCAAGACAGTGAATCAATTTTTAAAGCAATATTACCAACCGCGATTCGCGCAAATAGACTATCTTATTTATCTTAACGGAATGGATTTTGAACGGGTTTTCCGCTGGCGTCTGCAGCAAGAGCACCAGCTTATCAAAGCTCGAGGTCAGGGAATGGACGATGAGCAAGTTAAGCAATTTATTCAGCCATTTCATCGACTCTCTGAGTGGGGAATGCAATCCTTGGCTAATCTCGCAGATACCGAGATATGCTTAGGTGAGACAAGGGAAGTGGTTAGTGTAAAACACCGTTTCGTTGACTAGATTTTATACCAGTTGTATTAAGTAAATGATCTATCTTGAAGCGGGGAAATAGCTTTAGTAGCACCGCTCTCGCGTCCTGCTACCGCTAAGGTACCTATATCCATATAGGCAAGGCAAAAATTTTGCTATTTAGTTGTTCTAAATGAGAAATTTTTAACGAAGCTAATATGCTATTTCACCCTTCAAATTGATTAGAGAATTAATTCAATTGGTATTATTGCAGGTTTGAAAATTTAAGCCTGCTCCTCACTTAAGCAAGCTGTTATAAGCTCCTATTGGCCTTTTCATGCTGATTGATGACGTCAGGTTATTAGTGTGATGCTGGAAGTGACTCATCTATTGCATACTTTGCCTTGGGCAAATATCGATAAGCCTGTCGACGCTCATGGGAGGGCGTAAAAATTTGTATCGAGGACAGCAAACCCGATACTCTACAATGATAAGGTCGACTATCCCTTGTCTCTTGTCATGCCTCGGATAGCACCGCATCGACTTCAGTCTCTACCAACCACTCAGGGTCAATAAAACCCTTGACCTCGACAAACGTACAAGCTGGACGTTGAGTCGAGAACAACTCACCATGAGCTTTGGCTGCTTGCTCCCACTCTTTGATATTGGTCAACATAATCCTAGTACGGATAACATCTTCAATACTGCCACCTGCTTCTTCAATCGCTTTTAATGAAATTTCCAAACAATATTTCGTTTGCTCATACACATTTCCAATAAATACGGTTTGACCATTGTCTATTGGAGCTGTGCCCGCTACCGCTATATTTTTACCTATTCGACTCGCACGAGAGAATCCTATTGGTTCCTCCAAATGTGAACCAGAGCTTATCAATTTCCGCATATTCTTCCCTTAGAATTATAACTCCCACATAGGGAGCTAAGTATTGTTTGGCTAAAAAGTGAAGCGTTATCGAGCAAAGCGTTACGTGAGCAGTAGCTTGATATTCGCAATCTAATTGTAGAATGCCAAACCTAATTGCAAAATGGTGAAAACAAACATAGATGTTATCATCAATTTATCTTTGCGATGAAAATTTTGGATAAGAGGATCTTTTTGTTTTGATAGAAATCCATTTTTCATTGATTCTTCAAGGTTTGCAAAAGATATCGTTGTAATATTCATTCCCATTCTGTTGTTACACAATTTATTCCATTCATCTGGATAAACATTCTGTACATGTGCTTTTATTTTTCTTAAATGGAAAGTTCGAAAAAACAAACATGATAGCGCTGCAAAAAAAGGCAAGTAGATGAAGGCATGCACAATGAGTACTCCTTTACATTTAACATTTTAGTATTTATGCGATACGCAGTTTGTTTTGCATAATCGCTTGTTAGACTGAGGCGCAACTTGCTTGGTGTGTCAAAGTTGGTATTACTTATGTGATAGGAATATGCTTTTTAGGGGCACCAACCTATTATTATTGAAGTGTTCCCTTCGTTGCTCAGCGCTTATTATTCTGCTATTACACCTAAATTTAGCCAAATAAGCAATGACATTCGTTGCACAGAGCGCGGTATGGTCTGAATAATTACGCTGGTTAACTAATTGATTTTATTAATTAAACTTTGTCTCTTACTCATTTTCTCTGTTTTGGTCAAATAAGCACTACCGCAGCGCCGTGAGTATCTGAGCCGCAGTAGTGCTTTATATGTTAGGCTGCTAGGTCTTCAACGCCAACGATTAGCCAAGGTGCTTCACCCGTTGTTTTACGCTCTAAGTGCCATATTTCGTGGATAGGTTCTTCTTGCATGTCGCCTAGGTCACGATATTTGCCAGTAAACTTAATACTAACTTCCCAAACGTCAGGGCGTGTATCTGCTCGGACTAACTCAGCGTCAACAAACATCACTTCAGTATTAACGTCGCCTTGCTGCTCTCGCTCACGTTTGAACTCTTCAACCAACTCTGGACTTAAGTATTCAGAAACTGTCGAAAAGTCGTTGTTATTCCAAGCGGTTTGGATGGTTTGATAATGCTGTCTAGCGCCTTGTAAAAAGCCGTTGATATCAAAATCTCTAGGTAGATTCATAGGCACGCTACTTGCGCCAAAACCACCGCTAATTGGTCCTTGGCTTTGAAATTGCTGCGGTGGTGGCGTATTGTTGTAGCCACCCATAGGCGGTGCGCCTGCATAACTTGGCTGTTGTTTTCTAGCAAGCATGCCCTTAACTAATTTGAAAATTAAAAAGGCAGCAGCGGCAAGCAAAATCATTTCAAGGAACTGAAATCCCTCGAAGTCATCGCCAAGCATAGCTGCAATTAAGCCACCGGCTAATAAGCCCCCAAGTACGCCAGCCATAATACCTTTTTTACTCGATTTAGGCTTTGTTGTAGATTTTGCATTTAACGCTTGGGTATCAGTTTTTTGCTTTTGTTGAGCCTTTTGTGTTTGGTGTGTTTTGCCTGAGCTTTTACTACCAAATTTCTTTCTCGCTTCAGCATTAAAACTGGCTGTAAACAAAAAAGACACAAGGGAAAGTAACACAATGAAATGTTTCATAAAGTTCCTATATACCAAAATAACTGCCGCCATTGTAAAGAACTAACATGGCTATTTAAATAGGTATATACCTCAATTAAATTTGTATTTTAGGAAGTTTAGTAAGGATATTGAGACACCGCCCCAAAGAGTGGGGCGGTAGTATTATAACCAGCGTAGTGAGCTTGTTACTTCTGATTGGAAGGTTTCAATCGGCGTACCCCGATTTGCCACCAGTATGGTGTTGGCTTTACCATCATGAGCAATTAAGCCCTCAAAGCGATTATCACCAAAGCTATCTTTACCGTCAATCGTGCTATGTTGGCCTGCTGGCACGACAAAAACCGTGAGTGGACCAAATTCGGATTGCATAACAAGGTGAAGGCTTTTTTGGCCTTTAAAATTACAAAATGTCGCGTAAACCACTTTACCCGGCAAGTTATCGAACTTACCTCCAAACATTGCGAGCTTTTCATTAACAGTTTGCAGTGAAACCGTTTCTTGCTTTTGCAGTGCGTTTTCTTCGTAATACACATGAGCAAGCGCATGCTCACCGGTGTCGACAGGGTGCCCAAAACCACCAAAGTAAAATACTACGGCGGCAAAAAATACACTGGCTGCAATTGCAAATGGTGCGGTTGCGCGTCTAAACCAAGACATTTTCACCACATTTTTCTCTTCCGTATCAAGCTCCTTTTGTTTTGCAATAATCTTTTCAGCCAACCCCTCAGGCACATCAATATCGAGTGATTTTCCTAAGAAATCGTCGAAATCTTGCATTTCTTCGACTAGTGCTTGCAACTCAGGTTGCTGTTCGGCCTGTTTTTTGACCTCTTCATCATGAGGATCAGCAACGAGGCGGCGTCGAAATTCGAGTTCATCCATCAGTTTGATGCCCCCTTTATTGGTTCATATTCAGTCGTTAAAGCGTCTTTCAGCTGGTTGCGAGCACGGTATAATCTCGTCATCACCGTGTTTTTATTCAGCTCAAGTATATCGGCGATTTCATCACCAGAGCATCCCATAACCACTTGCAGTAGCAGAGGTTCACGATATTCTGGTGCTAAGTTGGCTATTTGTCGTTGCACAACGGTTTGTTCCATTGCATCATCCAAAGCCGAACTGGTATCGTCGACCAGCGTATCTTGTTCAACCTCCGCATAGTCAAATTGCTTGCGCTCAAAACGACGTGCATTTTCTCGTCTTAAAATAGTTAATAACCAAGGCTTTGCTGCATTTTCATCTTGTAATGAATCAAGTGCGCGCCAAGCCCGCAAAAAAGTTTCTTGTACTAAGTCTTCTGCTATTGTCGGATCGCCAGACAACCAATAAGCGAACTTATATAGCTCTTTGTGGTACATCCGAACCAGTGACTCGTAGTGATGTTGTTTACTGGCCATATCTATGAGACCTATCTTTTTGCAGGTTTATTTCAACAAAAACTCATTTTATTTTAGTTGATTTTGGAAGTGTATCTTCACACCAAGCATAATTGATCTGTTAATTATTTACTAACAAATCTAGTTCGTCTTGCAATAAAAAAGCGCCCTGAGGCGCTTATTGGTATAGACTGCTTAAATTTTGACTTTTATTAGTGTGAACCGTGCTTTTCACGCTGGTTTTAATTTCACCGTATAATTGAGACAGGTCTACTTTTGCGCTATTGCCTCCATACAGCGAGCTTTGTAGCGTTTGTACCTGCGCTCGCAATGAGCTGGACTGAAGTGCTAGCCATTGTGTCATGGTGATATTTTGTTGTTTGGTGTAGCGCAGTAGTGCCTGATAAAAGGCTGCAGGGTTATTCTGTTTGACTGCTTCTTCAAACGAAAGAAAAGGTGCTGGATTTTCATCTGTGACTGTATTTGCTTTGGGGCCGATGGCCGATTTTGCTTTGAGACGCCATACTAGTAATGTGATAAGCCATAGTGCGTATCCAAAAGCGGCGATTGCCCACATCCACAGCGGGATAATTTGCTCAGTGATCACCTTCGTTTGCGTAGCCGTTGACGGGGTTATGCTCGGGCTTGAAAGTGACTGCGCGATTGGAGCGGTCTGTGGTATGACTGGCTGATTTGGATCAGGAGTCACACTGACAGACTTACTTGGTAATGTCGCAAATTCTTCACGTTTAGTGATGGTGTTAAACCAAGGTAGTTTTACTTCGGGCAGAGTAAAATCACCGGCGAGTTGCGGTAGGTAAGCAAAAGAAATGGTTAACTGTGAGATGACTTTTCCATCTCGGGTAATTTGCTTACGTTCAGACGCGTCTGGATAAATTCTAAAGCCATTAACGTCTTCGAGTTGAATGTCAGGAAGCTGCTCTTTAGTAACACCTACAGCAGTGAGTGTTAGTGTTCTCGTGATGGGTGTTCCAACCATAAACTCGTTATCTTTGGGCTGCCATTCTTCAGAAAAATTCAAATATTCACTGGGTAGCCAGTTATCAGCAGCGTTAGCTGGGATTGGAGATACTGAAAAGTCAATGGTATTGCCAACCGCAGAAGTCGCCATTCTACGATAGCCATCTCTGATCTGACCATTGAAGATCGGCGGCTCTATGCTGAAGTCACCACTTTTTTGTGGTTGGATCATATATTCGCGAGTGAGCACCATGTAGCGTCGGCCGTCAATCACTTCGTATTCTTCATTGGCTTTGCCCAATTGTGTGAAGTTGGCTCCATCTGAAACAGGAGCACTTAGTTGGCCATCTAGTAGTTCTTTTCCTACATAGAGTTTAACGGTATAAAGCGCTGCCTGTTGAACATAGAGGTTTTTTGTCTTGAGTTCGGTTTTTACGAATATATCTTCACTTTGCTGCTCATCATCACGAGCAACAACTTTTATTTCGATAGGCTGGGTCGTTTCACCATCTACCTCTAACGCGGGAATGGTGTAAGTACCCGGGGTGCGAGCAACGAGCTGCATTTGCCAGGTGGTAGAGCTTGAAACGCTACCATTAATGATACTGGTTCTAGAGCTGGTATTCACGGGGCTGGTGATAAAGTCGTTACTAAGCACAGAAACGTCAGGAATAGTACCTTTGACTTTGCCTTCAGCGATAATCGACAACGTAAAGTATTCACCTGCGAGCACTGGGTTTTTGTCTACGCTGGCTGTGAGATTTTCCAGTGCCAACGAGGCGTGGCTTAATATCAACAAAGACAGAAAAAATAGAATGCGTTTTACCATGATTTTTCAGCTCCTCTTGGTAGACGTCTTTGTTTGCGTTGTTGTGCTTCTAGTTGCATTTTATTTCTCAATAATATGGCCGGATCATCAGGTACTTTTCTAAGCAGTTGATTAAGCTGTTGCGCTTTCTCAATTTCTTCAGGGGTAAGTGGCCGACTATCTTGCATCATTGTAGCCTGTGCCTTTTCTTCATCCTGCGGTGATTGCTCGGGATCGGGCTTAGGTACGGCTTGTGCTTGCTGTTGTTTTTGCTCTTGAGTTTGTTCGTCAGCTGCTTGCTGGTCTTGACGGGCAGCATCTAGCTCTGGCTCGTTATTGTTTTGTTCTGACTCACTTCCTGCTTGTGGATTCTGTTGGTCTTGCTGACCTTGTTGCTCCTGCTGACCTTGTTGGTCTTGCTGACCTTGTTGGTCTTGCTGACCTTGTTGGTTCTGCTGACCTTGTTGGTCCTGCTGACCTTGTTGGTCTTGCTGACCTTGTTGGTCCTGCTGACCTTGTTGGTCCTGCTGACCTTGTTGGTCTTGCTGCTCTTGCTGATCCTTTAACGCTTCGACTAACGATTTATTATCCTTCGCTTGCGTAAAATCAGGATCTAAGGACAAGGCTTTTTCGTAGGCAGAAATCGCGTCGTCTAACTTACCAAGCCGTGCTAGCGCATTGCCCAAATTGTATTGGCCTTCTGCTGAGCTTGTTTGTTCGAGTGTTTCTACCGCTCCTTCGTAATCTCCGGCTTTATAAAGGGCTGCGCCTTTTAGTACCGGATTATCGGCAAGCGCGGCCTCATCAAACGCTTCATTTTGGTAGGCCTGCAGCGCGTTTTGGTCGCTATTTTTAAACCACTGCGTCCATTCATTTGCCAGCGCTTTTTGCTGCGGCAACATCGCAAAAACAACCAAAGCACTGAGTATAACTGCGTGATTTCGAACCAATAGCAGTGCGAGTGGAATAAGTACAATCAACAGATATATTCCCGCATCTACTCGCCACTTAGCACTTTCTTGGTCGCGTTTAAGCACCGATGTATTTGCACCCAAATTAGGTTTAAATGTCTCTATGTCACTGCTGTCAGCAGTATAGCTGGCAAATTTTCCACCTTTTACTCTAGCGAGTTTTTCAAGTCGAGTTGGGAATAACTTGGGCACGACTATCTGGCCATATTGGTCTTTTAAAAAGCCGCCTTCAGGTAATTTGATTGGTGCGCCTTGCGCCGTACCTAAGGCATAGATACTCAGCTTAAATGGGCTGTCAGAAAGAAGCTTTTGTACATCTTCTGCGTCTTCTTGTTCAAGTCCATCGGTTACCAAAATAATGTCACCATAGGTTGCACTTGCACCTGTTAACAAGCTAACGGCTTCTTCGATGCCGGCATACACATTAGAGCCTTTTGAGGGCATGATCTCTGGACGAAGGCTCGGGATCAAATTCTCAAGAGTGGTGACATCAGTTGTGAGGGGCGACACGGTAAAAGCATCGCCTGCATAGGCGACTAAACCCGTTTCGCCTTCTTTAAATAGCTTTAGCATGTCTAAAGTTTTAAATCTCGCTTGCGTTAAGCGGTTTGGCGTGAGATCGGTTGAATACATAGAATAAGACATATCCAGCACTAACACTCTAGGTGCCTGAGTTTTAAATACCGGTACTTCTTGTTTTTCAATACTTGGTCCCGCAACTGCAATAATGGCCAACAAAAAGAACACAATACCAAGCCAAGAGTTACTTTGCTTTTGGTGTTTTTGACCACCGGCTCCCATCACCACCTTCATCAGGTGCGGTGCGATAAGTTGCGCTGATTTTTGATTGGACTTTTTAGACCATTGCAACGCACTATATATCACCCAAGGAATAAGAAGCCAAAGCAGATGTGGGCGAATAAATTCAAATTCCATCATATTATTTACCCTCTTAATTTTGTTCTTAGTACAACACCGAGCTGAGCCACAAAAAGCAAGCCGAGTATCGCGAGGAGAGGAATATAAAACAGTGAAATCTTAGGACGGAAAGTCTGTGTTTCATCACTAATCGGCTCTAGCTCATCGAGCATAGCGTAGATGTTTTGTAGGCCTTCCACGTCTTTTGCGCGAAAATATTGCCCACCAGTTTCTTTGGCGATATGTTGCAACGTTTTCTCGTCTATACTACTACCAGCCATAGAATTAAAACCAAATAAACCAAAACCGCGCCTACCATCTGAGCCAACACCAACGGTATAAATCTTTATGCCTTCTTCTCGGGCTAAGATCAGTGCTTCTTCAGGTTGAAGGTTGCCAGCGGTGTTTTGACCATCGGTCAGCAAAATCAAGATTTTGTTACTTTGTTCACGTTCACCAAAACGCTTTACCGACAAACCAATAGCATCGCCAATCGCTGTGGCGCGTCCAACTAAACCAATTTGTGCCTCACTAAGCATTTGGCTAACCGTCGCTAAATCTCGGGTGAGTGGCGTTTGCAAAAACGCGGTGTCACCAAAAAGAATAAGTCCCAGACGATCTCCTTGGCGTGCTTCGATAAAGTCGCTAACAACGGCTTTGACGACAGACAATCTGTCCACTAAGCGACCTTGATATTCCATATCTTGCTCTGTCATTGAAGCCGACAAGTCAACAGCAAGCATAATATCGCGTCCCTCATTTGGCACAACGATTGGGTCGTCAAGCCAAGTTGGGTTTGCCGCTGCGGTTACCAGTAACAGCCAGATGAGTGTTTCCACTAGGCTTACTTTTGCGCGCTTATTGAGTTGAGTTGTGCTCGCGAGTTGTAACTTTGCGGCACTTGGCATACGAATATTGATGTTGGTCTGCGCGATACTCGGTTTAAACTTCGCAATTAGCCAAGGCAGAGGTAACAATAAGAAGGCAAGGGGCCAACTAAACTCAAACATCGAGACGCTCCTTCACTTTGAAGGTATTAATCGCACGACATAGTTTATCGCTGAGTGCGGGGTCTTGAGTCGGTGCATATAACGAGTCGAGCTCTTGTTGAGTGAGTTCAACGCGTGTGAGTCTTGCTTGCAGCGATAACCATTCTTGGCCCGATCTACTCGCAGCGGTATCACCATAATAATGTTTTACTAAACGTTTGAGTATGGTGTGTAATGCTTGGGCATTATCCTGCAAATGACTCAGTTTTACGGCTTCCTTTTTTGCCTTTAAAAATTGCTGGCGACGATATAATAGCCAACACGTAGCCCCAAATATTGTGAGTAGAACACAAATGGCTCCCCACATTGGATAAGAAAGTGGCCACCAGCTCACGCTTTGAGGGATGACCACGTCATTAAGCTGGTCGAGTGGATTGACTTGCATTTAACCCCTCATGATTTGTAATTCGATTGGTAATGACGCGTCGTACTTTTGTAACGACATACCAGAGCGCTTGAGAAGCGCCAATCTTCGATTGAAAAAGTCAGACGCATTTTGCGAGAATTTGTCTCTAAATTGCTTGTCCATCAAGGGCAATGTCCAGTTTTGTTCGCCAGCTGAGACCTCAATCGCTTGGCTGTATTCAGGAAGATGATGCTCAAAAGGATCGCTCACCATACAACCAATTACTTCGTTATGGCGGGTGGCACGCTCTAGTAATTTAAAGCTTTCGTCATTCAACTCCGTAAAGTCAGAAATGAGATAAATCAGGCTGCCGGGTTTTGCCAGATGAACAAGTCGTTTTAAATTCTCATTGAAACGATCCCCCGAGGGGGGAGTTTCTTTTTGAATTAATGCTTGTTCGTGCAGGGCACAAAACTGATGAGCTAGCGCAAGCACTCCACGGTCGCGAGCAATCGGCTTGAGCTCGTGGTGATTACTGTCATTAAACACCACACCACCAACACGGTCGCCGCGTTGGCATGCAGCCCAAGACACCAAAATGCCTAAGTGCGCCGCAAGCACCGACTTAAGTAACAGCTTTGAACCAAATAGCATGCTTGAGGAAAAGTCACAAAATACAAAAACGGGTCGCTCTTTCTCTTCTTGAAAGAGTTTCGTGTGTGCTTCACCGGTACGTGCGGTAACTCGCCAGTCAATCGCACGAATATCATCACCATATTGGTATTGTCTGACTTCAGCAAACTCCATACCTCGACCTTTGTGCGGTGCAAGGTATTGCCCTGATTGAGCACTTTTCACTTTTCCTCTCGGTTTGAGCGAAAGTAAATGCGCCTTTGACTTATAAAAAAGTAGCTCTTTCAGGCCGAGTTCGACACCATTACTATGGCTTTCATTAAACCAGCTGGCTGAATTAAACTGCTTGATGTCGTTCATAGTATTATGGAACAGCAACCAATTCTAAAATCTTACTGATCACCTGATCTTTGGTGACCCCATCCGCCTGTGCTTCATAACTCAGCACGATACGGTGGCGTAGCACGTTATGCACCACAGCTTGAATATCTTCTGGTGTGACAAAGTCTCTGCCTTGTAGCCAAGCATGAGCACGAGAACATTTATCAAGCGCAATTGTAGCTCGAGGACTCGCGCCATAATCAATCCAGCTTGCAAGCGTTGCATCAAAGCGTTGTGGCTGTCTGGTCGCAATAATCAATTGCACAAGATATTGCTCCAGCGGCTCGGCAAGATGCATGCTTAGTACGGTTTTACGGGCCTCAAATAGGGTTGCTTGACTAATAGGTGTGAAGGTTGCTTGATACTCCTCCAACGCCTCGCCACGGGTGAGACGCAAAATATCGACCTCGGTTTCTGCGTCCGGATAATCAATATTCAAATGGAGTAAAAAGCGGTCGAGCTGCGCTTCAGGTAACGGATATGTACCTTCTTGCTCAAGCGGGTTTTGCGTCGCCATTACCATAAATAGCTCAGGCAATGGATACGTTGTTTTGCCAACGGTTATTTGGCGCTCAGCCATTGCTTCTAGTAGCGCTGATTGCACTTTGGCTGGCGCTCGGTTGATTTCGTCAGCCAAAATCAAATGATGAAAAAGCGGCCCTTTCTCAAACACAAATTCGTTGGTTTGTTGGCGATAGATATCTGTACCAGTTACATCGGAAGGTAATAAGTCAGGGGTAAACTGGACGCGTTGAAAACTGCCTTCAATACCTTTAGCTAGTGCATTTACCGCACGGGTCTTAGCAAGACCTGGAGGGCCTTCAACCAATAAGTGTCCATCTGCTAAAAGTGCGATAAGCAAGGATTCGGTCAGTGCACTTTGTCCTAAAATTTGGGTATCTAAATATTCTTTTAGTTGAGAAAACTCGTTTACTGCCATGAGACTGCCTTTTAAGCCGACAAAAATAAAAATAGTTATATGGACGCTGAATGAATAATCAAGTTGATTAGACTCATAATTTTAGAAAAGTTCATAAATTTTAAATAACAATTTCAAATACTTTGAGATCGACTAAAAATACATCTAAAGTTGATTTTCACGGTTTAAAAAGCAGCCATTTCGTGCTTTGCTATTGGCAACTGCGATTTGGTTGTTTAGAATCGAAGGAAATTAACAGGTCAGACCTGTCAGCGGGAGAGCAAAATTCATGTCTGAACAAAACATACTAAAAACATCAAAAGGCGACCGAATCGCTATCGTGAGCGGCCTGCGTACGCCATTCGCAAAGCAAGCTACCGCTTTTCATCACGTTCCAGCCCTAGATTTAGGTAAAATCGTCGTCAACGAGATGCTTGAGCGTTTGAATTTCGATCGTAAAGAAATCGACCAACTGGTATTCGGCCAAGTTGTACAAATGCCGGAAGCACCTAACATTGCGCGTGAAATCGTGCTTGGCACTGGCATGCCAGTTTCTGTTGACGCTTACTCTGTATCACGTGCATGCGCAACCAGTTTCCAAGCGATTGCTAACGTTGCAGAGAGCATTATTTCGGGCCAAGTGAGTGTTGGTGTTGCTGGTGGTGCGGACTCATCATCAGTGTTACCGATTGGCGTGAGCAAAAAGCTTGCAGGTAGCCTTGTTGACTTGAATAAAGCACGTACGCTTAAGCAGCGTTTACAGATTTTCTCAAAGCTAAGACTCAAAGACTTACTGCCAGTGCCACCAGCAGTTGCGGAATATTCGACAGGCTTATCAATGGGGCAAACCGCTGAGCAAATGGCTAAGACTCACGGGATCAGCCGTGCAGATCAAGATGCGATGGCGCACCGCTCACATACCTTAGCTGCAAAAGCATGGTCGGAAGGCTTATTAAACAATGAAGTGATGGCTGCCCATGTTGAGCCATACAAAAGCTTTATTGATAAAGATAATAACATCCGTGAAAACTCCTCATTGGAAAGCTACGCCAAGTTAAAGCCTGTATTTGACAGACAGCACGGCTCAGTAACAGCAGCAAATGCAACGCCACTGACCGATGGTGCAGCGGCAGTATTAATGATGAGCGAAAGCAAAGCCAAAGCGCTTGGCTACGATATCTTAGGTTATGTGCGTAGTTTCGCCTTCTCTGCAATCGGCGTACACGAAGATATGTTGATGGGTCCTGCACATTCAACACCTATAGCACTTGACCGAGCGGGTATTACACTTGCTGATCTTGACCTGGTAGAAATGCATGAAGCTTTCGCAGCGCAAGCGCTGTCCAATATGAAAATGTTTGGCTCAGACAAATTCGCGCAAGAAAAACTTGGTCGCAGTAAAGCAATTGGCGAAATCGACATGGATAAGTTTAACGTGCTTGGTGGCTCACTTGCATATGGTCACCCATTCGCCGCAACTGGCGCACGCTTGATCACGCAAAGCCTACATGAGCTTAAGCGCCGTGGCGGTGGTCTTGCATTGACAACTGCCTGCGCTGCAGGTGGTCTTGGAGCAGCATTCGTATTGGAGAGCGCATAATGTCAGTATTTTCTTATGAATTAAACGACCATAAAGTCGCCATCGTTACAATCGACGTACCGGGCGAAAAGATGAACACCCTACGTGATACATTTGCTGATGAATTATTAGAGATCATCGCAAAGAGTAAACAAGATGATGTAACGGGTATGGTTTTTATCAGTGGTAAAGACGATAACTTTATCGCTGGTGCAGACATTAAAATGCTGGATAGCGCTAAAACCCGCGAAGATGCGTTAGCGATTTCGGAAATGTGCCATAAAACCTTCTTTAAATTGGCAGATTTACCATTCCCAACTGTAGCGGCGATCCACGGCGTAGCGCTTGGTGGTGGTTTAGAGTTTGCGCTGGCTTGTGATTATCGTGTGTGTAGTGAAGACAGCAAGACTAAACTGGGTCTTCCTGAAGTACAGCTTGGTCTATTGCCAGGCGGTGGTGGTACACAGCGCCTACCGAAATTAGTTGGTATTCAAAAAGCACTTGAATGGATGCTAACTGGTAAACAAGTTCGACCTAAGCAAGCGAAAAAAGCGGGCCTAGTTGACGATTCCGTGCCGCACAGTATTTTGCTCGACGTAGCGGTGAAGCTTGCTAGAAAAGGTAAACCTAAACCTCGCAAACCGAAATTAGACAAAGTTAGTCAGTTGCTAGAGTCTAACCCGTTCGGACGTAATATCATTTTCAAAAAAGCACAAGAAAATGTTGAGAAAAAAACGGGTGGTCACTATCCAGCGCCAATCGCTATCATTAAAGCGGTACGCGCATCTGTAGAGCTAGACAAGCTTAAAGGTTATAAAACCGAAGCTGAGGGTTTTGCTGATTTAGTGATGTCAGAAGTATCGCGCTCGCTCCGTGGAATTTTCTTTGCGACAACGGAAATGAAAAAGGATTTCCAAGGTAAAGATCTTGCTCCTGTGCAGCGTGTTGCAGTGCTAGGTGGTGGCTTAATGGGCGCAGGTATTACCTATGTTAGTGCGGTTAAAGCAGGCACACCAGTACGTATTAAAGATGTTGCGCATCAGGGCATTAGCAACGCATTAAATTACAGCTATAAGATCCTAACGCAACGCCAAAAGCGCCGTATTATTTCAAAGGCAGAGATGCAGTCAACTTTGAATATGATCACGGGGACAACAGATTACTCTGGTTTTAAACACACAGACATGGTCATTGAAGCCGTATTTGAAGACCTAGACCTTAAACAGTCGATGGTGGCGGATATTGAACGCGAATGTAGTGAGAGTACAATATTTGCAAGTAATACGTCATCATTACCAATCGGCCAAATCGCGGCAAAAGCGACGCGTCCTGAAAACGTAATTGGTTTGCATTATTTCTCACCAGTAGAAAAAATGCCACTGGTGGAGATCATTCCGCACGACGCCACCAGTGATGAGGTTATTGCGCGCACTGTGGCTTTTGCCCGTAAGCAAGGCAAAACCCCAATCGTCGTAAAAGACAAAGCTGGTTTTTACGTAAACCGTATTCTGGCACCTTATGTCAACGAAGCGGCAAATCTTTTGCTTGCTGGCGAGCCGATAGAGAAAATCGATCAAGCCTTGGTTGAGTTTGGTTTCCCAGTTGGTCCTCTTGCGCTTCTTGATGAAGTAGGTGTAGACATTGGCTCTAAGATTGCGCCAATCCTAGAAAAAGAATTAGGCGCTCGCTTTAAGGCGCCAGATGCTTTTGCACGTATGATAGATAGCAAACGTCTAGGTCGTAAATCTGGTCGTGGTTTCTACACCTATGAAGGTAAAAAAGGCAAGCAAGTGGACGATTCAGTCTATGAATTACTTGGTGTCACGCCTTCTCCTAAATTGAATAAACAAGAAATTGCGAACCGCTGTGTTGCACAGATGCTCAATGAGGCTGCGCGCTGTCTTGATGAAGGTATTATTCGTAATGCAAGAGATGGTGATATTGGTGCTATTTTTGGCATTGGTTTCCCACCGTTCTTGGGCGGCCCATTTAGTTATATGGACAAAAAAGGCGCCAATAAGGTGTGTTCAGAGCTATCAACATACGCAGCTGACAACCCTGTATTTACACCTGCGGAGCCGCTACTCGCAATGGCCGAAGAAGGCAAAGCTTATTACGAGTAATGATGCCAATGTATCTTAATACTCGTTAGTGAAAATATCCTATCTGTAAGCCGCTGTAATGCGGCTTTTTTCGTTCTCTAGTCTAGACTTAATCGCTGTAATAGCATGTAACTTTTATATTATCAACATGGATTCTACAGCACCTAGACGGACTCTAATTTCTTCTTTTGCTTACTGCGCGCTAGGATTTGCTGAATTGGGACAGTAGAGTAGATGAATAGACGTATTTTTTTGCAGATTATTGGATTAGTTATTTTTACTATTTTGGTGAGCAGTGGTCTAGTTTATTGGTCTACTTTGTTAAACCACTCCATTTCTTCATTTCATCAGTCATGGCAATCAGAGACTGAAGTTGCAATTAGACGTGCTGAATTGTTATCTGAGCTGGAGCGTAGCTTTGGCTACAACGGCTTTATTCATCACTTCAAAAATTATGTACTGCGCCAAGATGAGAATTATTACGAGCAAGCTTTAGCTGATGTTGAAGCAACCAAAACAACAATTCTGAAGTTGCAAAGTACGGCGCTAAGCAGCCAAGAGACAAAGGCATTAGCTGCTATTCAATACACTTTTGATAAATATACACAAATGCTCGCACTTGCTAAGTCAAAATTCACATCGAGAAGGTTGAGCTCTGAGGTTGTGGACAGCTTAGTGGAAGTGGATGATACGAACGCTGAAGCTGCATTTAATTATTTGCGTAAGTCGATTGGAGAGAAATTTGCGCTTGCAAAGCAAAACCAAACGGTAAAGCTCGATCAAACCCAAGAATTGAGTAACACCGGTGTGTTGTTGTTGCTTCCAATAGTCTTGTTATTTGCTTGCTTAAACATTTTTACGCTCATTTTTGTGGTTAAACTGATCAACGAAAAAAGAAAGTTATTCAACTCTACTCCCGATGCCATTTTATATTGTGATAAAGACGGTAGGCTTAAAGAAGTCAATAAGGCCTGTACTGATTTATTTGGCTATCAGCCTCAAGAGCTATTAGGTATGCAGCTTGAAGACCTCGTTCCGGAGCGGTGTACCGGTAGACACGTCGTGGACACAGAGAAATTCCTAAGCACTTCTACGATGCGCCGAGTGACGCATGATGGACTTAAAATTTTAGGGCGGCACCAATCAGGAGTGGAGATCCCAGTGGACATCGAGTTATCCACTGTGTCTGTCTCTAAAAATGATGTTTTTATTGCGGTGATCCGAGACTTACGTCAAGAGCAAGAATTGAAGAACCGTGCTGAACTGGACTTCTTAACTCAGGTTATGAATCGCAGAAAGATAGAAGCGCTATTGAAAGAAGAAGTGCAGCGGGCCATCCGCTATCATCGAGCGCTATCGCTATTGGTAATCGATGTTGATCATTTTAAACAATTAAATGACACCGCGGGACACCAAGATGGTGATAATGCATTGAAAGAAGTTGGACAGTTTCTAGGTGAGCAAGCACGCCCAAGCGATCATATTGGACGATGGGGCGGTGATGAATTTGTGATTATCTGCCCTGAAACTCGGCCAGATGCCGCGCTTAACTTTGCACAACGACTGGTACATGAATTTACTCGCTTCACCAGTTTTGGACTGACATTCAGCATTGGCGTGGCGGGATACGAGCTTATCGGTGAAAGCTTTAATCACAAACGATGTTTTGAAGAAGCTGACTTAGCCCTCTATGAGTCGAAAAACGGAGGTCGAGATCGTGCTTCGCTTTATATCGCGCCACGCAGCTCTTTGGACAAAAAGGCATAGTCTAAGACGAGATCTTTTACTTTAGCCGCTAAAAACCTTACAATTTGCGCCCAGTTTAGACTTGTGGCGGATGTTGATGCATAAAATAGAAGACCTCATTGCTGTTTTTAATGGGCTATTCCTGCACACGCTCAACACTGAGTTGGTAGTGGGTGATGACGAACCTATCTATCTACCTGCAAATGGATCTTACCCTCATCATCGCATTATTTTTGCTCATGGCTTTTATGCCAGTGCTTTGCATGAAATTGCACATTGGCTTGTTGCGGGTGAAGCGCGTCGGCAACTCGAAGATTACGGCTACTGGTATTGTCCTGATGGACGAGATAAAGCGCAGCAACTCGAATTTGAAAAAGTTGAAGTGAAACCGCAGGCTATTGAGTGGGCGTTAAGCGTCGCTGCTGGTTTTTCATTTAATGTTTCCGTTGATAACCTTAACGGTGAGCAAACTTGCCGTTTTAGCTTTCAACAACGGGTTCATCAGCAAGTGCTAGCGTTATTAGAAAGCGGGTTTAATACCAGAACGACTCAACTACTCAAGGCATTAAGTCATTTTTATAATACGCCTTGGCCTTTACGCCTGCAGCAATTTAACTGGGATATCCCGACAGAGCTAAGCATGGAGTTTAACAATGCAATTTAAGCTTGGACTTATCATCAACCCTTTAGCTGGGCTTGGTGGCAGCGTTGCACTAAAAGGTAGCGATGGCGCAGAAACAGCTCAACAAGCATTGGCGTTAGGTGCAGAGCCTCGCGCTAATCAGCGAGCAAAAACGGCTTTAACACAACTGCTTCCATATCAAGAAAACATCGAAGTATTTACTGTTAACGGTGAGATGGGGGAGCGTACGGCAAAAGAGCTGGGTTTTAACACCCAAGTGATTTACCACAGTCAAAGCACAGCAACTCGTCCTGAAGATACTGAGACGGCAGCGCAAATGATGCAACAGCTCGGTGTCGATTTGATTTTGTTTGCAGGTGGCGATGGTACCGCCCGTAACATTTGCCACGCCGTGGGTGATTCATGTCCTGTACTTGGGATCCCGGCGGGGTGCAAAATTCATAGTGGGGTATACGCGATAACGCCAAAAGCAGCTGGTAGAGTCGTTGAACTTTTGGTTACCGGAGAGCTTGTCTCTATAGGTGAAGCCGATGTAATGGACATCGATGAAGCTGCATTTCGTGAAGGTACGGTGCGCGCCAAACGATTTGGTGAAATGCAAGTGCCGACCGAACTGAGATATGTGCAAGCGGTGAAAAACGGTGGCAAAGAAAGCGATGAACTGGTGTTGGCTGATATCGCTGCCTATGTAGTTGCCGAGATGGACGAAGATGAAACCTACATTATGGGGTCTGGTTCCACCGTTGCGGCTGTGATGGAAGAGATGGGGCTTGACAATACGCTACTCGGTGTTGATGTTGTAAGGGATCAAGCGCTGATCGCGCAAGATCAAACCGCGCAGCAATTGTTGTCGCTTGCTGATGATAAAACAAAGCTAGTGATCACATTAATTGGTGGTCAAGGACATATTTTTGGCCGCGGTAATCAGCAGCTAAGCCCTAACCTCATTAAAAAAGTCGGCAAAGATAATATTATCCTTATCGCCACAAAATCGAAATTAAAGGCCTTAAATGGTCGTCCTTTAATTGCGGATACCGGGGACGAACAACTTGATGAGTCCTTAGCTGGATTTATTAAGGTGATCACTGGATTCAATGACCATGTAATGTATGCCATAGGCCATCAAGAATAATTTAGGAATAAATATGTCTTTAGTAGAATATGTAGAGAAAGCGCAGCAGTTTTTTGATGAGCTTGTTGATAGAGCGAGTGACGATGAGCTGTTTGCTGGCGGCTATTTACGCGGTCACTTCGACTTAGCGGTAGGCTATGCACAAGTAGAGGAAGCGGACCTTTCAATTGATGAGTTAAATGCCAAAGTTGAAAGCAGCCTAGTAAAAGCATACCGAAATGGAGAGCTAAATGACGATGACAAAGCACATGTGGTCTCTATTTGGGAGCAGGTGCAAAATCTAAAATAACCGCACCTCGGCCGAGTGTAGCAGGTGCTAGAAGTCTAATTTCCATCTGCTACTCAGCCTCATTTGGCATTACATCAAAAATCGCCAATATATAAATAACAGCGCAAAGCCCACTAAATAAACCAGCCCCAGTCCTGTTAGAGCCTTAGTATAAATTGGTTGACTGCGATAGATCTCACCTTTCACTAATCCTAAATTCATCCAAGCAAAGATAGGAGTAGTGACAAACGCTGAGCTCATGGCAAACATCAGCATACTTTTTAAGTCGGCCTTAAAAAATAGCACCACGGCCATACCGAGAGTCGCTTGCAGTAGCAGAATAAGCGTGTAACTCTTTTTCGTTGTGTTAGGTCGCAACAGTTGAAGTGACTCATTGAGCACTCGGGAATAGCCGTCTAACACTGTGATTGTTGTCCCAAACATACACAAAAATGCGACGCCGGCAATTAACCATCTGGCCCACTCACCAATCGTGTTGGCATACATATCAATCAGCTGCTGTGAGAATGCGACGCCAGCAAGCTCCACGGGTTTATCTTGACCGTATTGCATTAGCATACCCAGTAAGCAAAAAACGACCGCCAGGCCCATCGTTACAAAATATCCTACTTTGAAATCCAGTAAAATTTGGCTACTTGTGAGTGGTTGTTTAGCCATCTTTGTTTTTAGCCAAGAGGAATTAATGGCTGAAATCTCGATTGGTGCGGGCATCCAACCCATTAAGGCAACTAAAAAGCCTAGTAGCGCAATGTCGTAGGGAGAAATCGGATTAGTTGGGGCTGGGTGAGCTGGTCCATTGTTAACCGCAATAGCAAGTGCCATGAGCGTGGAAATGGTCAAGATTATCATCACCCATTTGCTCGTTACATCGAGTATTTTGTAGTGCCCAACTAGCAAAATTGCCAAGCAGCTTGTTAAAAGTATAAAGCTTAACAGTTCAGTATCTATTGAAAATGGCAGCGAGTAACTTAAGAGGCTTGCAGTAAGTAATAGCACTCCTGCGGTATTTACGATGGCTGCGAAAATATTGAGCAGTACAAAAACTTTAAATCCAAAGCGGTAATGCGCGTGATAACCTTCGACAACAGTATGCTTAGAGTGGCTTGTGTACTCTACAGCATATTTAAAAAAGGGATACTTGAGCAAATTTACGACGACAACCAGCCAAATCAACTGACTACCAAACAGTGCTCCTGCTTGAGTGGATGAAACGAGGTGCGAGCCGCCTATCGCAGCAGTTGCCATTAATATTCCAGGTCCAAATATAGCAAATTTATCTTTAAGAGATAGCAGCGCTGGCAATGTAAATTCCTTAAGTTATTGTTATTCTATTGCCAATCAGTCTACGAAGTTTTAAGAATTGCCGCAATACCACGTCACAGCAAACTCAAAAGGTAGTGCGAGATTGCAATTATAGGCCTGCTAATTCGCTACTTCATCTAATTCTAGAAAGTACTCTTCTAAATCTTCTTTAATATCTTGGTAATCGTCTTCATCTAAATTCAAAACTCTTAACACATCGGCCTTCATTAGATGCCAATCAGGTGCCGCAACAAAACGCTTATTGATATGAACAAAGTTTTCCGCCATTTTTAAAGCAGCAAAGGCCAACTTTTGTTCTTCATCTTTGCAGCTACTCAAAAATTCGGGGTCATGGTGGCATAAAATCATCTGACAAATACTCTGTGGCAAATTCCAAGAGGCTGCAAGAAAGTAGCCGATAATGGCATGGTTGGTTCCGTATTTTTCTTCTTCGTGGTCTACTAATAACTTGTCGTAGTCTTTGTTGGCTGCAATGAGCGTTTCCATATAATCTGGGTAATTTACCGCCATAGCAGCTATTCCCGCATCGTGAAATAGACCAAGTAAGTGCAAGTTTTCGATAGGGACACGTGATTTGAGTTTATTGCCAATCACCATGATGCTATCTGCGATGTCTGAAGCGTTATCCCAAAATCGCTCTAAACTAATACAGCATGTGCGTTGATGAAAGGTTTGTTTGAGCAAAAAGCCTGTTACCAAAGTACTGACAGAATCTAGGCCAAGAAAAACCACAGCCTGTTTTACATCCGTTACTGTTCTTGCCAAGCCGTATAAGGGCGAGTTGATTATTTTTAGCACCGCAGCTGAGGTACTGACATCATGAGCGATGATAGAAGCGATATCGTTCAGATCGGGATCTGATGTAGCAAGTGCTGCTTGCAATTCGCTTATCAGGGCAGGCTTGGGCGGTAAGTTGAAACCATGTTTGACGTCAGCTAATACTTTGTCATCTAGATCTATCATCTACACATCCTTAATACTGGGTATATAAAAAGCATAGCTTAAATTCTTGATTGAACACTGACTTGAGGTCGAAAATACCAAGTCGATTACTAATTCGGCAAAGTGCATCGTCAATGGGCACGTTTTCTTGCTTAACATGTAAATATTAAGTTATGGTTAAGCAATTTTTTTCTTAGGGCAATGGTATGCACGAAACACAACAAGCGAACTCGCAAAATTCTGCGATCACCCGTTTTCTTAACGGGATAGAGCGGGTGGGGAATAAACTCCCCGATCCTGCAATCATTTTCTTATCAGCAATGTTGCTGATCTGGCTATTATCTTGGTTATTTTCAGGCGTAGAATTTAGCGCTATCGATCCGAGAACCAATCAGGCGATTGTCGTCCACAATTTATTAGACCCAAATGCGCTTGCTGGGTTTATGGCGACGATGGTGAAAACCTTCACGGGGTTTGCGCCATTAGGCGTGGTGCTAGTTGCTATGCTAGGTGTGGGTGTCGCTGAACATTCTGGCTATATAAATACTGGCCTTAAAATCATGCTTAAACGCACGCCTCAGGCACTACTAACTCCTTCTATTATTCTTATCGCTATTGTAAGTCACACGGCGACAGATGCTGGGTATGTGTTAGTTATCCCACTTGCTGGTGTTATTTTCTATGCGATGGGAAGACATCCTCTTGCGGGTATTGCAGCGGCATTTGCTGGCGTAAGCGGTGGATTTAGCGCGAACTTTATTCCTTCAGGCATCGATCCGTTACTACAAAGCTTTACCCAAAGTGCGGCACAGATCATCGATCCAGAAATTGCGATTAACCCACTAAATAACTGGTTTTTCACTTCGGCATCGAGTCTATTCATTGTACTTTTAGGTTGGTATATCACTGATAAAATCATTGAGCCAAGACTAAA
This sequence comes from Pseudoalteromonas sp. A757, assembly GCF_004103285.1. Lineage (NCBI taxonomy): Bacteria > Pseudomonadati > Pseudomonadota > Gammaproteobacteria > Alteromonadales > Pseudoalteromonadaceae > Pseudoalteromonas > Pseudoalteromonas sp. A757. Next base: position 63,859 of record NZ_QNQN01000057.1, on the reverse strand, counting down.
AGCGACAGAAGTTGACGGTGATACAGATAGCTTGCCTTCATTCGATGAGATCACCAGTAAAGAAAAAAAAGGCTTTGTGGTAGCGTCAACGGTGATGTTAGCAGGTATCGCGTTATTGGTTTATGCATCAAGCGGCGAAGACTCAGCACTACGCAGCCCGTCAGGTGCTTTAACTGACTTTAGTGCGCCGTTAATGCAATCTATTGTACCACTTATTTTTCTCCTGTTTTGGATCCCAGGTGCGGTGTACGGTTTTGTTGTCGGAACGTTCAAAACTTCAAAAGACATGATTGATGCCATGACTAAGGCTATGAATAGCATGTCTTACTATATTGTTATGGCATTTTTCTGTGCACTTTTCATCAGTGCTTTCAGTCACTCAAACTTGGGGGCACTGCTTGCCATTGAAGGTGCTCAAGTATTAAAAGCTTTGGCGCTTCCAAGCTATGTTACAGTGATTGGTATCATCTTTCTCACGGCATTTGTAAACCTATTTGTGGGGTCAAGCTCTGCAAAGTGGGCGTTATTGGGGCCAATTTTTGTTCCAATGTTAATGCAATTGGGTATCTCACCCGATTTGACACAAGCGGCTTATCGCGTTGGTGATTCTGGCTCAAATATCATCACTCCACTTATGCCTTACTTCCCGCTAGTTGTGGTTTACTGCCAGAAATACGTTAAGTCTACAGGGATAGGTACATTGATAGCGATGATGTTGCCTTACTCGATTGCCTTTTTGATTGGTTGGAGCATCTTCTTATTGATCTACTGGATGCTTGGCGTTCCGCTAGGTCTACAAGCGAGTTATGCATATCCGGCTGGAATGTAGTTTGAGGAATGTAACTTCAGGGGATCCTTAAAATAATGAACTCCTGATCCAAACCTTAGATTAAGTAATAAAAAGCGCTGTTCAGTGAAATAACAGCGCTTTTTATATTTTGTTATTTTGTACTACACCTTACGCGGCTTTATTGATACCCAGCCAAGAAAATGAGCGATGTAAAAACGCCTCAGCAGCCTTTTCAATGCATTCACCATGAGCAATAACAATATATTGAGGTTGCCAATCAGCCATCTTTGAAAAACAGGCTCGGGCCTGCTGCTTTCCGAATATAAATGAAGCTCGCCAGTCTATTGGGGTTTTACCATTGGGGCTAATCACCCCCGTGATTTTCGCAAGTACCTTTTTAAATCCAGAGAAGTGGTTTGGATGAAAGTTCTCAATCAAATCCGTCAAAATTAACGTACTAGTTTTTTTATGGAAGAAAACGACTTCTTCCATTACCGCGCTACCTTTAAAGATCAGCTGGTCAATATCATTTTGCCACTCTGGCTCGGCAGTGTCGCCCAGCTGGCGATGAAACTTAAGATCGGGGCGTTTTTTGTCGACACCTGGAGAAGCAAACAGAGTCGCCGTTGGGAACTTTTCCTGCCAATCACCCATAAATAGATGGTGTAGTTTATTTGGAGAAATTAGATATTTTACTTCGCCAAGTTGAGTTAATTCACAAAGCAGTCCATCCGTTAGTTTTCCGGGAGAGTGGACCCACAATTCGCCAGAAGAAAGCTTGATTATGGTACTTCGAGTGGTGTACGGCATACCAAAAAATGGTACGGCTGGGCCGTTGTAGATCCAAATGTTATGACCAATAGAAATTAATTCGCTCATCTGATTTCCTTACTCACTTTAGAATTAATGTAACTATATCAGGGAAATTTTTTGTTTGAAATATAATCAACTACAAGCTTGGATGAGATATATTTGCTTAATTGCGTTGGCCTATTATATCAATGCTTTTGGACGTAAGGTTAAGCCCCATATCTCGCCATAAAGAGTGCAACGCTTTGCTCTACAACAAAATCAGGTTTTTCCAAGTTTGTGAGGTCAAACCCATATAGCCGTGGATAAAAAATGAAAGACTTAAGTTGATATAAAAACTGTTGTGCTGCGAAAGCTTTATGTTCGATACAAAGTGCATTATTAGCAACGGCATCGGCTAAAAACTTTTCTAGATAACGCATACAGCCAACTTTACTATTATTGAAATGTGCCGCCAACGTAGGGTCTTGTAATAATTCGATAAATGCCACGCGTGCTACTTTGATAAATGGTTCTGAGGTGAGGAGTCTGACTTCCCGCGAAGCGATTTCTTGTAATTGGTTTGCAACAGGGATATCAGATCGATATTGATAAATATCACCTTGGTCAACTTGAAGCAGCATGTGTTCAAGTACACTATACAGCAGCAACTCCTTAGTCTCAAAGTGATTATAGATAGTTCGTTTAGACACTTCTGCGTGCTTTGCGATAAGATCCATACTGGTATTTTGAGCGCCATTTTGAGCAAATAACTGCTGGGCAGCCTCCAGAATTTGCAGCCTTTTTCTCTCTGATTGTTTCATTTTTTCTATTACATACAAGGGAATATCTAAATGTTGATATCCCACATTCTAGCAAACCTAGAATATATTACACTACTTAGTTTACTTTTTATTTTTGGTGTGTAGACTACACTGTGTAGTTTACCTTTTGGTGGTGATATGAAAAAACGAATATGGTTTGGATTGATTGTAGTCTTGTTGATAGGGGGAGGAGGAATTATGGCTTCTAGTTTAAATGCTGCGGTAAACCAAAGTGGGTATTCATCGACTCAGTTTAGTAATGGTAAGTTTCATAATATTCACGAAACGAATAAAGCGAGTTTAGGTAAGACACTGGAAATTTTCTGGCGCTTTTTTACCGAACAGAAAGTCAATGCGGTGCCGAAGGTTAACATGCCAGTGGCTGCGCTCACCGAGGCGAATTTGAAGGCGCTTTCTGAAACGCAAACTCATGTCATCAAGCTTGGACATTCATCGGTACTAGTAAAAGCGCAAGGGCAGTATCTGTTGATTGACCCTGTTTTTGCTGAACGAGCATCACCTTTTTCATTTATTGGTCCAAAGCGTTTTCATCAGCCACCCATTACCATTGAGTCATTACCTAAAATTGATAAGGTGTTGATTTCACATAACCATTACGACCACCTAGATAAGGAAAGTGTAAAGCGACTAGCAGATAGAGTGGGGGTATTTTATGTCCCTTTGGGCGTAGAAGGTGATTTGCAAAAGTGGGGAGTTCCCGCCGAGAAAATAAAGCAGTTTGACTGGTGGCAGTTTGAAGAAACCGCTGAGTTAACACTCACCTTTACACCTACTCAACACTTTTCTGGACGTGGACTTGGAGATGCAAATAAAACCCTTTGGGGAGCGTGGGCTATTCGCACAGCAGACAAAAATATCTTTTTTAGTGGAGACTCTGGTTATTTTGCTGGATTTAAGGAAATAGGTGAAAGACTTGGTCCATTTGATCTGACGCTCGTGGAAACCGGCGCCTATGATAAAGATTGGTCTGATATACACATGACGCCAGAGCAAAGCGTACAGGCCCATATAGATTTACGAGGAACGCATATGATCCCCATTCATAATGGTACTTTTGACTTAGCTTTTCACTCTTGGTTCGACCCGCTCGTTAGAGTCAAAGTTGCAGCTGAGCAAAATCAAGTGACGTTGGTAACGCCTGTTGTAGGTGAAGTGTTGACACTTTCAGAAACGCTACCAAGCCACAGCTGGTGGGAAACGCTAGTGCCTTAATATTGGTATCGTAGTAATTGAATAAGGGCTACCGTATTAGGCATACACCCTTATTCAGTATTCTGGTGTTAAGCAATCAACATTCTTAATGAAAAGGCCATAAGCAAAACAGCAAGTGCCTTTTCAACTAGGTTCATTTTGTTTATGAACCAAGCACGAGAAGGCGGAGCTGAAAATAATAAACTGACACAGATAAACCACAAGGCATTCACGCTGCACATCCAAGCGCCGTAAAAAAGTTGAACATGTAGCGGAGTTCCTTGACTGATTACATTAGTTACCACGGCTAAGAAAAATAAAGTTGCTTTTGGATTGGTTGCATTTGTTAAAAAGCCTAGGCCGAACGCTTTTTTGAGTGATTGTGAACTTACTTTAACTTGAGTATTTGCTGCCTCTAGTTGAATCGTTCCTGCACTTTTAAGCAATTGAATGGCGATGTATATAAGATATGCAGCGCCAATTAATTTAGCTATTTGTAAAACCCAAGGTGAGGCCTGCATCAGTGCCCCAACACCAAGTAAGGTATATAAGATATGAACACTAAGCCCAGTGCCAATCCCCAAGGCTGTTATTGCGCCGTGTAGTCTGCCGTATTTCAGGCTCTGCCTGACTGTAATAACAAAGTCGGGGCCCGGCAAGATCACTGCGACAAAATGAATGATGGCTAATGATAAAAACTCTGGCCAATACTGCACCATATTCCGCTCCCAATATTATGTTGAATAGTTAAGAGCATTGTATTTCTATTCACATGAGAAGATAATAATCTAAAAATGGAAATAACTTTTGCGTGGAGCGCACAAATGGGAGTGCTATGACAACCAGTAAACATATTGAACTACTGCAAGAAATGTCGATTTTTGTTTCGGTTGTCAATATTGGCAGTTTTTCTGAGAGCGCTAGGCAGTTAGGTGTCTCGCCGTCATCGGTGAGCCGTGCCATAAAACACCTTGAACAGCAATTGGGGGTGTGCTTACTTCAGCGCACCACACGCAGCTTAAGACTGAGTGAAACAGGAAGAGCGGTGTATGAACGCTGTACTCAGCTGGAACAAGCCGCTAAAGACGTTATCTCGCTCTGTGAAAGTCATCATCAGACTGCACAAGGAGTCGTTAAAATCGCAGCGCCAAAAGCGGTCGCACATACGCTAATACATCCAAATGTGATGGTGTTTTTAAGCGAATTTCCAAATATTGATGTTCATTTGGTGTTAGATGATAACGCACTGGACCTGATCCGAGATGAAATAGACATTCTATTTAAAATTACTAACGAACCACCGCAAGGCTTGATAGGCCGAAGCGTGATGAAAATAAACCATATATTGGCGGCGTCCCCAGAATACCTTGCAGCTCATTTTGCTCCTACCCACCCCAAAGAATTAGTACAACATAGCTGTATTGCGTTGGGAGAAACGGATGCCGATGCTAAGTGGCAATTCAGAAAAGGCACACAAAAACACACCACCCCAGTTAGCGGGCGCTATAAAGCAAATCATACTCGAGTGAGGCTAGATGCTGCGCTGCAAGGGCTTGGGATCACAAGCTTGCCTGTATTTGTCGCTAAAGATGCTTTAGCATCAGGTGAGTTGATACAGGTATTGCCTGAGTGGGATTTCGAGACAAATTATTCAGGCGAGCTGTGGATGCTATATCCATCGACTCGCCATATTCCTGCAAAGGTGAGTGTTTTTGCTGATTTTATTGTACAGCGACTCACTACGACTTGTTATTAATAGTCTCTGTTAGCTAGAGTGAAAACCGATAACTCAATGTGGCACTTGCTTGAACTTGTCTCAACTGTTCATCATCGAAGTGCCAGCTGCATGTATTTTGAGTCGCAGGGTCAATATCACAAGTAACTTTTGAATCATTGCTTAGAAAGCTTACAATCCAACGCACTTCGGTACCCAGGTGGAATCCAGCACCGATATTATATTCAAGACCAGTGTATAAACCAGTAGCGAAGAAAGTGTCTGAGTCGATAAAATTAGGATTAACAAAAGTTGCACCAAGCTGTGCACCTAGGTATATATCTAAATTGTCTGTGAGCGGTCGTACTGCCGCGCTTTGAAATAGTAGGTATTCCATTTCCACTTTATTTAGTGGGTACGCAGTAAGCTGAGTCTCTGTTTTACCATAGTAAAATCCATAACGACCTTTGGATATGTACTTGTCTACACTTACTCCCAAATGCGAGTCATCTTCCAATTCGTATGTCTGGTGGCGAGAAGTTTCGATATCATTACTGTACGTTTTACCACCGTATATTGAAACACCAAAATCTCCGTAATCTGCGGCACTGACGTTGCTAGAAACAACTAACGCCAAGATAGTCGCTAATGAAGCTGATTTCATAAAGTCTATATCCTTGAGTTGGAATAATTTTTTAGATCTGAAACCAAGTATACCAATGATGAAAGAAAATAATAACGAGGTAGGGATGATTTACTTGCATTTTTTGGGCTAGGTTTTTATTATTTAGCCGTCTGTTTGATTTGGAAAGTACTTTGCAAGTATTCTTACGTTTACTTATCACATTGCTCGTGGTGGCTACACTTAGTGGTCAAAACGAGGCTGCCTCTATGGTTGGATGTGAAATGCATGGTGCTACCAGTCATGAAACAAGTCATCAAATGCTTCAAAGTAGCGTGCAATCGGCAGAGCCTCATCATCATGAAATGGTGATGGAGATGGATTGTTGTGACCCTCAGAGCGCAGCACAATGCAGCGATTGTACTTGCCCCACACATATGTGCTCCACAAATCTTGCAGCGTTTTCTCCAAGAGAATGGATAGCGCCTATTGTACTGAATAATGATAAATTGAGTTTCATAAGCGGTCAGCTTAGTGACTACCCTCGTTCTCTTTATAAACCCCCAATACTTGCTTAACCTCAGGGCAGATCTGCCTTAATTTTAAGATTTTGTACGATTAATCGTCTATTTTGACGTGATTTTCAACGAATTGATTGATACCAGCTGCAGTAATTCAATTGGTATTACATGCGAGGTTAGCATGAGAAAGTTTTATTTAGTGGTGACGCTATGGCTAATGAGCGCCATGGCATACGGTAAATCCGGTATAAAATTGGAAGTCTTTAAATCCCCAACCTGTGGCTGTTGTGAGCTGTGGTTAAACCATTTAACCGCACAAGGTATTGCGCACAAAGCCACCGACTTAAATTATCTTGGCTCACTTAAGAGTAAGTTTGGTATTAAGCAAAATTATCAATCTTGTCACACTGGGGTTTCTAAAAATGGTTTTATTTTTGAAGGGCATGTTCCTGCCAAGTTTATTAAACAGTTTTTGCAAAACGAGACGTTAACTCAAGATAAGCAAAATATCGGCTTGAGTGTGCCGGCAATGCCACTTGGATCGCCGGGTATGGAGGTTGGCGAGCGTTTTATGCCTTATCAAGTATTGCTACTCAAAAAAGATGGGAGCTATGAGGTTTTTGCTGAAATCGACAATTATGAGGAGCAATTCTAATGACAATCAAAGTTTCCCTGTTTATCGCAACTCTGATACTGCCACAGATAGCACAGGCCAATATTGCAACGTTAGAGCAAGCTATAGATGTCGCCATCAGCAACGATCCTTGGCTTAAATCTAGCCAATACAAGCGTTCTGCGATGCAATCTATGAGCCGCGAAGCGCTAAGCTATCCTGATCCTCAGGTGTCCATCGGTATGATGAATCTGCCTGTTGATAGTTGGGAGTTTAATCAAGAGGGGATGACTCAGCTTAAAGTTGGCGTGATGCAGATGTTGCCGCGAGGAGATAGCCTCGAAATTAAGAGCCAGCAATTGGCACTTGACGCTAAAAAGCAACCGATTTTACAAGCGGATAGAAAAGCGCAAGTGCGCCGTGACGTTTCTCAGGTTTGGCTTGATATTGTACAAGCCAAAAAGACGTTAGAGCTGATTGAACGCGATAGTGTGTTGTTTGACCAAATGGTAGAAATAGCCAATGCTAGCTACTCCAATGCGCTGGGTGCAACACGCCAGCAAGATGTGATCCGTGCTCAGCTTGAGGTGATGCAATTAGACGATAAGCGTTCCGCGGCTTATCAGCAGCTTAACACCGCTAAGGCAAAGCTTTCGCAATGGCTATTAAATGATGCATTCACTAATTCAAATGCACTGAGTGTCCTTGACCAAAATGAAGTGACACTGCCGTTGATCCGCTCAATTGCGCCAAAGTTGATGCAGCAACGCCCAGTTGATAGCCAAGCTGTAGTACAACATTTGACTCATCACCCGTTGGTTGTTGCAGCCGACGTTGATATATACCGTGCCAATCAAGGGGTTAAGTTAGCTGAGCAGGCATATAAACCACAGTTTTCCGTCAACGCAAGTTATGCATATCGGGATGATGCTCCGGATCAGATGTCTCGCACTGACTTTTTTAGCGTTGGTGTATCATTCGACGTTCCGTTATTCACAGATGGAAAACAAGATCAGCAAAAAGCGGCAGCGACTGCACAAGTTGAGGCGAGTAAAACCGACCGATTACTTGTGTTAAAGCGGCTGTTTTCAAACTTAAATGGTGAAATTCAAACTATCCAAAGATTGCAAGAGAGGCAATCGCTATACGCAAAATCAATTGTGGCACAAAGCGCTGAACAGGCCGAAGCTGCATTGACCGCTTATACCAATGATGATGGCGACTTTTCCGAGGTAGTGAGGGCACGCATTGCGAAACTGAATGCCCAGTTATCAGCGCTTTCTATTGATATTGCATTGTTAAAAGCGGTAGTACGCAGTAACTATTATTTGGCTCAAATTGAAGAGGATGCAAGCTATGAATAATAACTTAAAAATGACGCTTGTTGCCGTCACGACATTAACGGTCGGCGTGCTAGTTGGGATAAATTTCTCTTCAAGTAACGAGCCTGCGGTAGCGCCAAGCACTGAGAAAGCACCACTTTATTGGGTTGCGCCTATGGATCCGAACTATCGTCGTGATAAGCCAGGTAAGTCTCCTATGGGAATGGACCTTGTACCTGTGTACGAAGAAGAGTCTGCGAATGCAAAATTTGGTGAGGGGGTTGTGGAGATAGCGCCTCACGTTGAAAACAACTTGGGCGTTCGTACCGCGGTGGCTATGCGTCAAGCGATGTCTCACCAAATCCGCACTGTTGGGTATGTTCAGTACAACGAAGATAGCTTAGTTCACATTCACCCTCGCGTTGAGGGTTGGATTGAAAAGCTCTACGTGAAAGCAGCAGGTGAACCGGTCAAGCAAGGCGAACCTCTGTATACCTTGTATTCGCCGCAACTGGTCAATGCGCAAGAAGAATACCTTATTGCTAGAAAGCGTAATAATCAGGCGCTCATCAACGCAGCGCACGAACGGCTCAAGGCATTACACCTGAGCGATGACTTTATCAATACGCTGAAAAAAACGGCTGAAGTGCACCAAAGCATTACCTTTTATGCACGTCAATCTGGGGTGTTGGATGGACTCCAGATCCGAGAAGGGTTTTACGTAAAGCCAGGCACAACCCTCATGAGTATCGCCAAACTTGACGAGATTTGGGTCGAAGCTGACGTATTTGAACGTGATGCTATGTTGGTCGCTCAGGGACAAGCCGTTTCCATGAGATTAGACTTTTTACCCGGCAGAACGTGGCGTGGGCAAGTCGATTACGTCTATCCCTCACTCAATGAAAAAACACGCACACTCAGAGTAAGGCTTAGATTTGACAACAGTGATGCGCTATTAAAGCCAAATATGTTTGCGCAAGTGAACATTCAAGCCGACTCTCGTGACGATGTACTTCAAGTGCCGAGTGAGTCAGTGATCCGCACTGCCAAACAAAATCGTGTTGTCGTTGAAGTTGCACCCGGTAGCTTTAAATCGGTTGCCGTTGAACTGGGTCAAATTGGGGATGAAAACATTGAAATCCTCAATGGCCTTAACGAAGGAGACAAGATAGTTACGTCAGCCCATTTCCTTATTGATTCTCAATCGAGTATTACCTCTGACTTTATGCGTATGGCGCCAGTTGCAGAAGCTAAGTCCGTTTGGATTGAAGGAGAAATTCAAAGCGTGAACGACCAAAGCCGAGTGGTGAATATTGATCATCAACCCGTACCCGAGTGGGAATGGCCTGAAATGGTGATGGATTTTACAGTGGCTGAAAGTGTTGATATTGACGCACTAAATGCGGGACAGGTTTTGCACTTTGAAGCGACAAAACAAGATGATGGCAGCGTATTACTGACAGGTATTCACATTATGCGTGAAAATATACTGCCTACAGCAACAGTGGGCGGTGTGATAAACGCCATCAACCCTGACACCCGAGTGCTTAATATTTCTCGCGACGCCATTGAAAAATGGGACCGCCCTGCAACAACAATGGACTTTGTTGCAGCTGAGCACATTGATTTAAGCCAGCTTATGACAGGAATGAAGGTGACTTTCACCTTTGAAGTGGGTGACGAATTTGTGGTGACTGATATCAAACCTGCAGGTGAGATGTCGATGAATATGCACTCTGGCCACTAAGGAGCGTTTACAATGATCCAAGCAATAATTCGCTGGTCAGTATACAACCGTTTTTTTGTGGTACTGCTGACACTGATGCTGGTGGGGGCTGGGCTATTTACCCTTAAAAACACACCTGTCGACGCCATTCCGGATTTGTCTGATGTACAAGTTATTGTCAAAACACCTTATCCAGGACAGGCACCACAAGTGGTTCAAGATCAGGTGACATTTCCGCTGACCACTGCAATGCTTTCCGTCCCAGGCGCAAAAACCGTACGTGGTTATTCCTTCTTTGGGGATTCCTATGTTTACGTTATTTTTGACGATAAAACGGATCTTTACTGGGCGCGCAGTCGGGTGCTCGAGTATCTAAGTCAAGTTGCACCACAATTACCTGATGCAGCAAAACCGCAGCTGGGGCCTGATGCCACAGGGGTGGGTTGGGTGTATCTTTATGCATTAGTTGATAAAACCGGTAAACACGATATTAGCCAACTACGCAGCCTACAAGATTGGTTTTTAAAGTTTGAGTTGCAATCGGTTGCCGGTGTGTCAGAAGTCGCGCCGATTGGCGGTATGGTGAAACAGTATCAAGTACAGGTTGATCCCAATAAACTGCGCGCTTACGGTATTCCGCTTACGCATGTGCAGCAGGCGTTGCAACTCGGTAACCAAGAATCGGGCGCTTCTGTGATTGAGATGGCTGAAGCTGAATATATGGTGACAAGTACGGGATATATTCAAAGCGTTAAAGATATTGAGGCTATACCACTTGGGCAAGCTGTCAAAGGCACACCATTAACGATAGCAGATGTTGCGTCTGTCAATATTGGACCGCAAATGCGTCGTGGCATTGCCGAGCTTAACGGCGAAGGAGAAGTTGTTGGCGGTATTGTAGTCATGCGCTTTGGAGAAAACGCGCAAAAAACCATCGACGGCGTAAAGCAAAAACTTGCTGAGCTACAACAAGGCTTACCTGAAGGGGTGGAAGTGGTGACGGTTTACGATCGCTCCGAGCTTATCACCAAAGCCATTGATAATCTTTGGTCTAAACTGCTCGAAGAGCTGGTGGTGGTGGCCTTAGTGTGTGTGGTGTTCTTATTTCATATTCGCTCTTCCGTGGTTGCCGTGATCACTTTGCCACTTGGCATTTTGGTTGCTTTTATCGTGATGTATTTTCAAGGGGTGAATGCAAATATCATGTCCCTTGGTGGCATAGCCATAGCTATTGGGGCGATGACCGACGGTGCAATCGTGATGATTGAAAACATGCACAAACACATGGAAAGAACGCCACTCAATGATGAAAACCGCTGGGAAATCGTCGCTAAGTCGGCTTCTGAGGTTGGTCCTGCACTGTTCTTTAGTTTGTTGATTATTACCGTAAGCTTCTTACCTGTGTTTATTCTTGAGGCGCAGGAAGGGCGCATGTTTGCACCACTGGCATACACTAAAACGTATGCGATGGCCGCATCTGCGGGACTTGCTATTACACTTATTCCGGTGCTGATGGGGTACTTTATTCGCGGTAAAGTTGTGCCCGAGCATAAAAACCCAATCAATCGAATGTTGGTTGGCGCGTATACGCCCTTGTTGAAACAAGTATTACACTTTCCCAAGCTGACGTTGTTAGCCGCTGCAGTTATTACAGTCGTTGGCTTTTATCCAATGGATAAAATCGGCAGTGAGTTTATTCCGCCTTTGGATGAAGGGGATTTGATGTATATGCCGACTACATATCCAAGTATTTCGATTGGTAAAGCCAGAGAAATCTTACAGCAAACCGACAAGTTGATAGCGACGGTGCCTGAGGTAAAAAATGTCTTTGGTAAAATCGGTCGCGCGGAAACGGCAACCGATCCTGCCCCGTTGACGATGATTGAGACCTTTATTCAATTAAAACCTAAAGATCAGTGGCGTGAGGGAATGACCACTGAAAAGCTCAAAGCAGAGCTCGATAAGCTAGTGCAGTTTCCGGGCTTAACCAACGCTTGGGTGATGCCCATCAAAACGCGTATTGATATGCTCGCGACGGGGATTAAAACGCCTGTTGGAATTAAAGTCGCAGGTCCAGATTTAGATACTATCCAAAAGATTGGTCAAGATCTTGAACGTATTCTGAGTCAGGTAGAGGGTACAGCTTCGGTCTATTCAGAGCGGGTAGCTGGGGGGCGCTATATTAAGGTCGATATTCAACGTGATAAAGCCGCGCGATTTGGGCTCAATATTGCTGATGTCCAGCAAGTGGTCGCAACTGCAATTGGTGGAATGGACGTCACGCAAACCATTGAAGGACAAGAGCGCTATCCGGTTAGTTTGCGCTACCCGCAAGACTTACGCGATTCTCCCGAAGCGCTGCGGAAGCTTCCTATAGTCACCGCCGAGGGATTAAATATTGCCCTAGGTGATGTGGCAACTATCTATATTGAAAACGGGCCACCGGGCATTAAAAGCGAGAACGCTCGCATTAATGGTTGGACGTTTATCGATTTAGACGGAGTTGATGTTGGCAGTTATGTGGCTACCGCTAAACAAGTGCTGAGTGAGCAGCTGGAGTTACCTGCAGGTTATTCCATCAGTTGGGCTGGTCAATACGAGTATATGGAGCGTGCTAAAGCTAAATTGACTTATGTGGTGCCGCTTACGCTTGGGATCATTATTGTTTTACTCTATTTGAACTTTAGAAGCTTTAGCGAAGTGGCAATTATCATGGCGACGTTACCTATGGCGATGATTGGTGGACTGTGGTTACTATACCTTGAGGGGTTTAACTTTTCGGTCGCGGTAGGCGTTGGTTTTATAGCGCTTGCAGGTGTTGCTGTTGAAATAGGTGTGATCATGCTCGTGTATCTCAACCAAGCCATTAGTGAGCTTAAAGGTAAACCGCAAACATTGACTGTTGAGGCCATTAACAATGCCATTTTAGAAGGCGCGGGCAAGCGTATTCGTCCAGTCATGATGACGGTGGCAACGATTGTTATTGGGTTGTTGCCAATCCTTTATGGCTCGGGCACAGGTTCTGAGGTGATGAGCCGCATAGCCGCGCCTATGGTGGGCGGTATGGCAAGCGCGCTATTACTTACCTTAGTGGTGTTACCCGTAGTATATATGTTGATGATCCGTTGGCGTGAAAACGTTAATAATTAATCGATAGCGGAAAAAGTTTGCCTCAAGCGCAGTAATATTAAGCGCTTGAACGGCAAACTTTGGTTTGAAAAAACGCAATTACAACCAAAAAGCGTTTAAGACCCCGTCGTTCTCAATCAGACTTGCTTGGCGCACTTATTGCTGTATCAGAGCAGCTAATGCAACAAGGAGCGGGTATGTTCATTCAAAATTCTTCTTATAAACAAATGTACGGTTCGAGCGATCTCTACGGTGGCACGAACAATAATGCTGTGAGTGACCAAGACATTTCTAATTCGGCGACAAAAAATTCAGGAACTCAGTCATTTATGGAAGCCGCAAAAGCCATTCAAGAGAAAGCGCCGAATAACACTCAATCGACTTACCTTGCCAAACATTTTGACAAGGCTGAAGAAATAGCCCATGAATCATTGGTGAGTTCGAGTCACAAGAGAGGCAGTCGTGAATATAACATCGAGATGTATCGTGAAATGATGACAAACATTGTTGAGATGCCAATTGAAGTGGAAATTGCACCTGAGGAAATGAACCAAGCGTTGTTATTTAATCATTTGGGATTAGACTTTAATGAGTATAAAACCGTTTCTGTGCGTTCAGAGTTGTTAACTATGCTTGAGCAAAAAGTCGAGCAGGACAGTATGTTGATCAGATCAGACAAAGCCAAATTAACAGCAATCATAGCTGATACACAAGATAGGCTAAAAGCCGCTCAAGCGGCGTTGCTTGAAGGTGAAGATATTACTGAGCGACTACAAGATAGTAAAAGGGCGATTTATGATTCGTATGAACAGCTTAAGCTTGGCAAGGTTAGTCAGCGAGATCTGCTTTCGGTTTTATAGTTGACTTGTATGTCGAACAATAAGGGCCCGTGATTTTGCGGTAAATTTAAAATAAGCTCAATGGACAACAATGAACCGCTTAATGTTCTAAGAAGTGTTTTATGACATGAAGTAAATCGTGGCTTTTGGGTTTATAGCGTGTTTCAAGGACTAGAGGTCAAGGTTGTTATAATTACCCAGTCATTCGCTGCAGTAGCTAGCGAATGACTGGTGTGAGATCAGCGAAGATCAGCTGGTGTAGGATAATCTGGGTGCTCAACATTTTGGTTGGACCAAACCGCAGGGATAGGTGGTTCCCATTTTTGCTCGATTTGTGAAACAAGAGTTTTTAAATCACAGTTGGGCTCACCGTAAAACTCAGCCCATTTCTGTGGCACATCTTCTGGGTTTGCTGCTTGAATGATGTGAGCCATCCATTGTTTCCTTAACTCAGCCCACTCAGGGCTTTGTTTTTGGCTCTCTTCAATACCGGCAAGTGGTCTAAGTTCTACGTAGATTGTTCTTCTCGGACCATCACTGCGTTTAGGTTCAGAGCTATGCAAAATCATCATATCCTGAACGAGAATATCTCCAGCTTTAGCAGGTTGCTGCAAGACGCCCGGAATATTCCAGCCATATTCGCTAGAAAGTGAATAAATGTCTACAAGCTCGTGTTGTGAATCAGGTAGATAGCGTAAGCAACCATCGTCGATATCGGCATCATCTAGATAAATTCCTACGTTTAAATAAGCATAATTACGTGGATGAGGTGCTCCTTGATGCCAAGCTATGTGTGGGTGAGGATGTGGATATTTGTAGACTAAATCGCACTGCATTGGCACACAGCCGAGACCGCAAATACCTTCGCTGATCTCAATCATTGCAGGCGTGGCGAGCAATTCGACAATTAACTCGGGCGCTTCAAAAAGCAAATCATTATAACGAAATAGCTTCGGCTCACCAGATTCGTTTGATAGATGATATTGAGTCGCGATTTTTCCTTCTTGCTGCGCTTGTATTGCTTTATTCTCTAGAGTATTAGATAGACGTTTAAGCTTTTCTAGTAGAACGTTGGGTAAAGTTTGTTCAAATAACACAAAGCCGTTATTAGCGTAAAAATCGAGTTTACTTTTGTTTACTATCTTCATGAGCGCACGTCCTAGTCAATGCATTGCTTGCCTTAATTCAGAATTTTGGTTTGCAGTGTGTATTTTTCAATCCGATCAAGTACTAGTCAAAAATGGAGTCGATGCAAAGTAATTCATCATGTCGCAAAATAAAGTGTAGAGCAATTACAGGAAGTTACATCACATTGAACCCAGTTTATTTATTCTATGTCAAAAAGTTGAAAGAGAAACTTCCATTGGCGTGGTCACCCATCCTCAAGTACAATTAGCGTTTTCGTTTGCAACACACCGGAACCTTCCAATGGAAATCAAAGTAAATTACCTCGACAATCTCAGAATTGATGCCAGATTTGACGACTTTTCTGTCATTGCGGATCAGCCAATTCGCTACAAAGGCGATGGTTCAGCACCAAGCCCATTCGACTATTTTTTAGCGTCTTCAGCGCTTTGTGCAGCTTACTTTGTGAAGGTGTATTGTAATGCGCGTGATATTCCAACTGATGGAATTCGCGTAGCGCAAAACAACATTGTTGATCCAGAAAACCGCTATAACCAAATTTTTAAAATTCAGGTTGAGTTACCAGAAAGCATTTCTGAAAAAGACCGCCAAGGTATCCTGCGCTCAATTGACCGCTGTACCGTTAAAAAAGTGATCCAAACAGGACCTGAATTTCAAGTAGAGGCGGTTGAGAGCCTTGAAGATGACGCTCAGGCGATGCTGATGGTTGATACCAGTGAAAGCGACAGCACTTTTATTCTGGGTAAAGATTTGCCGCTGGAACAGACTATCGCAAATATGACCAAGATCCTGTCGGATTTAGGCATGAAGATTGAAGTCGCGTCATGGCGTAATATTGTGCCACACGTCTGGTCACTACATATTCGAGATGCTGCTTCGCCAATGTGTTTCACTAATGGTAAAGGGGCGACCAAAGAGAGTGCACTTTGCTCAGCACTCGGCGAGTTTATTGAGCGTTTAAACTGTAACTTCTTTTATAACGACCAATTCTTTGGTGAAGAAATTGCCAATGCTGAATTTGTTCATTATCCGAACGAGAAATGGTTTAAACCGGGTGCTGATGATGCGCTGCCTAACGAAATCTTAGACGATTACACCCGTGAAATTTACGATCCAGAAAGTGAATTACGTGGTTCACACCTTGTTGATACAAACTCAGGTAATATAGCGCGCGGCATTTGCTCTATTCCTTACACTCGTCATTCTGATGGTGAAACTGTGTATTTCCCATCAAATCTAATAGAAAACTTATTCCTAAGTAATGGGATGAGTGCTGGTAATAACCTGTTTGAAGCCAAAGTGCAGTGTTTATCTGAGATCTTCGAACGTGCGGTGAAAAAGCAAATTATCGAACAAGAAATCGTGTTGCCTGACGTGCCAGAGTCTGTACTTGCTAAATATCCAGGTATTGTTGAAGGGATCAAAGGACTTGAGGAGCAAGGGTTCCCAGTCGTGGTTAAAGATGCGTCTCTTGGCGGTCAATTTCCTGTAATGTGTGTGACCCTGATGAATCCTAAAACAGGCGGTGTGTTTGCCTCTTTTGGAGCGCATCCAAGTTTTGAAGTGGCGCTTGAGCGAAGCTTAACCGAGCTGTTACAAGGACGTAGCTTTGAAGGCTTAAACGATGTACCAAAACCTACGTTTAACAGCATGGCAGTATCTGAGCCGGAGAACTTTGTTGAGCACTTTATCGATTCAACGGGCGTGATCTCATGGCGCTTCTTTAGTGCGAAGCATGACTACGACTTTGTTGAGTGGGATTTTGCAGGCACTAATGAAGAGGAGTGCGATAAGTTATTTGGCATTCTAGAGACGTTAGGTAAAGAAGCCTACATTGCGGAGTTCACAGATTTAGGGATCGCTTGCCGAATTTTAGTCCCAGGATTTTCTGAAGTATATTCAGCCGAAGATCTCATCTGGGATAATACCAATAAAGCACTGCAGTACCGCGAAGATATTCTTAACATTCATTCACTAGATGACGAAGCATTAGCTAACTTGGTTGAGCGCTTAGAAGACAGCCAGCTTGATAATTATATCGACATTATCACCCTTATCGGCGTTGAATTTGACGAAAATACGGTGTGGGGTCAGCTCACTATTCTAGAGCTTAAAATTTTAATTTATCTAGCGCTTGGCGATATCGAAGCAGCCATTGAGCTAGTAGAAACCTTCTTGCAGTTTAACGACAACACCGTTGAGCGTGGCTTATTCTACCAAGCAATGCATGCCACACTCGAAATTGCATTGGATGACGAGTTAGAAATGGAAGATTACATTCATAACTTTACTCGCATGTTTGGTAAAGAGGTGATGGATGCGGTTATCGGTTCAATTAATGGCGATGTGAAATTCTATGGTTTAACGCCTACGAACATGAAGTTAGAAGGTTTAGACAAGCACCTGCGTCTTATTGAGAGTTACAAGAAGCTTCATACAGCAAGAGGAAAGTTAGCACAGCGCTAATCTTTACTTTTTGAAGTAAAAGCAAGATAGCATGACTGCTATCTTGCTTTATAGTTTGACGGGCTGGTGAGCATTATACCAATTGAATTAATTCTCTAATCAATTTGAAGGGTGAAATAGCATATTAGCTTCGTTAAAAATTTCTCATTTAGAACAACTAAATAGCAAAATTTTTGCCTTGCCTATATGGATATAGGTACCTTAGCGGTAGCAGGACGCGAGAGCGGTGCTACTAAAGCTATTTCCCCGCTTCAAGATAGATCATTTACTTAATGCAACTGGTATTATGCGGTTGAGGCTGCAAGTGTTCATTGCAGCTCACAGAAATACATATCAGCTTAGGCAGCTAACCTCAGGTTAATTAGACTGCTCCTCTTTGATACAGTTTTGCGCCTTAAACTGTGCCTTAGCATCATGATATATAAAAGAGAAGTCTGCTGTACGTGGTGTAAATATTGGTTTGCCAGTACTCTTATCACAGTCGGTTGCGATCCCGCCTGCTGCATGACAATTCATACAAGAGGAGCTTTTATAATAAAGCGCTTCTTGTTTACCTAATGGCTGATTTCCTAGTTGTAAAAATGTCTCAATCACCTCATTAGTTAGATAAACAGGGTGGGGCAATCCACCTGAATAATTGGTGAGCTTGGTTTCAATTGTATCACTTGGTTGGCCATTAATATCAGTCATTGGCTTACTGCTGTTATTAGTTGAATATTGCGTACCAATTAGTTTGTAATATTGCAGAACAGCGTTTTCTTGTTTGAATAGCTTAGAAATATGCTGATTCACTTTTTCAACAACCGGTGATATTTGTTCCAATCGAACCACTTGAGTAGGCTTAGTACCTCCTACTGGGTGATTGATTGCGCATGTTGGACATTGCTTATCGAAAAAGGTTGGAGAGTTGCCCCAAACATTATCCTGATGTGAAAAGGTTGCGTAAATCCAATTACTAGATGTGCCGGTTTTCTGCATTATGTGAAATCCAACTACGCCAACTTCTTGTTCTTCGACTTTAAATGAGCCTGTTTCACCACTTTGTATTTGGTGGTAGCGTTTTACGGGCAGTGTTGCGCGAATGTACTTACTCGGATCATCAGACTCATTGAGTATTTTCCACGCTACTTTTATCTCGATAGCAAGGCCTGGTGGCTTAGGGTCAAAATTGGTCAGGTCTTGTGACAAGTTACAAGTGGGTAATGAGGAACCACTGGAACACGCTAAAAAGCCAATCGTATTCATGTTGATGCACATGCTACTCGCGCTCTGGCTTTTGCATGCCCAACTATAAGTTGGGTTATTCGCGAATTCAATTTGGCCATCTATGCTATATAGTTTATTTTTGGTAATAAAATTGAATACATAGGGACTAACAAACTTCTGATAATATACAGGGTTGTTTTTTTGGTCAGTTAAAATTGCCTGTTTTTTCGGTGTATTTTTGGGCGCAACTTGCTCCACTGCAGATAAAGGCTGCATCATGGCGAAGTTTTTGGATATTTCCCAGTTTTTTGGAGGCGCTGCATCTGCTGTGAAAATAGTCTCGGTTTCACGCCAGTTTATCCAAAGTGGAAGCGGGCAGTTGGCGCCTGAATCGGCTTCACACACTTTTATATTATTTTGCGTGAGCTTATAGTTTTCGTCCAATTGCCTGTTTAGTGCGGTAAAGCTCAGCCATGAAAATAGTGCGTATCGGTGATCCAAATAATCAAGCTTCTGCGATTCATTAGGCTTTACGGGCTTTAACTCTTCACACGACTTCACTAATTTATTGTATGCGTCAAGTGGGTAGGGTTTTAGCTGAGTCAAGTCGTTTGGAAAAGGAAATGGCTCTGTTAATGTGCATTCATCTTTGACTAGCCAATCTGGAAAAATGCTGTATTCAGTAGCAAAAGTACCAGTACTTACGAATAGTAAAGAGAGCTTCGCTATTACACTTTTCATGATTATTTCCTTTTTTTATAAGGTGAAGAATATAAATATGACTTGATATTAAATTCAGATGCTGATGTAAGGGTTATTTTTATATAGTAACCAGTTTGTACTTTCAGGTTGAGCCAAGGAGTTAAATTAGTGCTTAATTCTTTTTCTGTTATTTTTCTTAGCGAGCTCAAAAAGCTATCTTGTAGATAATTTTCGTCAAGGCTTGTTATCCAAGGTAATTCAATTTCAATCTTTTCTGACAACTCCGTTGAATAGGAAAGCCCAACTTGTATTTCATCTGATACTTGAACGATAGTATTTAATAACTGTTCCAGCAGATATAAGTTTCCTTTCCAGTCCAGATCTTTGAGTAGACTGGGAAGTCTTAAGGTTTCTAATTTAAAAACGAATTTAGCTCTAAATGCCTTTCTGCCAAATGTAAAACTGAAGTGGTTTATCCTAGTGCATTCTAAACTAGGAAGTAACTCTTTTGTTTTATTTAAAAACTCAGGAGCTAAAAACTCAGATGTGTTAATTATAAATGAGCTTAATAGGCTAAAGTCAGAAAAATGACAATGTTGTGTACTTACACAAAATGTTGGAACTGTGCTATATCGACCCTCTTCATAGTCAAAACTAAACCATATTAAATTTACTAGTTTATAAGCAGGGGATTGCTTCCTATTATTTATAAAGTCATTTATTCTTAGGGCGTATTTATTTGGGGTTTTTTGATTTATATAGGATGAAACGCTATCTAAATTATGAGAAGAGCAATAATAACATACTAAAAAGTCAACAGGATCTTCAAACTGATCAATTCTGTTTTCAAAGCATATAGCGTGTATATTTTCAGGGATTTCACTGACAATTGTCTGAAGCTTTTCTAATACGGTATTATTGAGATGTTGAACCTCACTATCAAGTGCAATGCTGTAAAGCTCACTTTTACTATATTTCATGATGAATGCGGGTGAAATGCCAATTTAACTTAATTTTGGTTTGTTTTTTGTGCATGATGTCAACAATATTAGAGATTGACTATTTAAAAAATAAATAACTCAACTTTTATTACTGACAGGGACTCACTACAAAAAATACACGCTTGATTAAGATAAAAAAATCACCCGCTGCTCCTATGTATTACCAAATTGTTTTGATAGTGTGTTGAATTTCAGGTCTTAGTTCTGCTGATAGTTGATCCCACAGATCATCTGTTAATCCAGTTTCTAAAGAAATTTCAGTAATAATGCGTTTTTGAACTTCTGTTAAATCAAACTCTGCCATCACTTCGGCCAAGTTATCGGTCGCTCGTTGCTTCAAAGCTTCATCGTTAGTTACATTATAGATGTAAGAGATTAAACCAGTTGGTAGTGTTGTATTATCACTCATTTTTCATTTCCTAATTTTCATAGTTTTGGAGATATAAGGTTTTAGTACTAGCCTTATCATTTAAGTATTCGTTATAAGCGTCATCTTTCATTGTGTTTTTATTAAATAGTAATACTTTATATAAAAAGTAATAATAAAAAGCACGATGTGAACGATATCCAGCAAAGCTTGATATTTTTTCTTCGAATTCTTGTAAGCTATCTATATTACCTAAATTAGCCAAGTAGTTGAGCATATTATTATAACCCAACCAGCCAACATTATTAGAATTTTTTGCAAGGCTTACCCCTGTTGATGAGTAATTTTTTGCTTCATCTTGATATTTTTTAAAATTAGCTGAATCTTTTTGTATTGAAGCATGTATTAGTTTAAACCACGCCCATATCCCATTTGTTGCTGAGCTAATGTCATTTATATTAATATTTTTGGAAAGCTCAGCTAAATCGTTCATGGCGCTTTGTGCCAAATCAACCTTACCAGTGAGCAACTGTGATAGCGCTTTAAAAGCAATACAAGTGAGTTCAGAGCAAAAGCCGTAATTATCAGTTATGGCTTGAGAGCTATTATCGAAGAAGCCCTCTTTTGGTAACGTATCGACAAGCGTAATTACTTTGTCAAACTCTCCTAGCGAAAAGTAGGATTGCGATAAGAGCTCGAAGATCACTGGGTGTTGGTGAGGTGGATATTCGTTTTTGTTTTCGTGCAGCTGTAATCCAATATTATGAGCTTTTAATATATCACCAGTAGCGTAGGCGTGTAGCCATTCACCTCTCATCGTAATGAAGCGCTCTTTAGGGTCTAAAATTGTGGCGAGTTCACTGATATTTTGAAGCACGTGCTTTTTAGCCAACGTGTCTAGCCAACCATTGTATGCAACCCGTGATGAAGCAAGTGCATTTTTAATTTTATGGAGTAAGGGCTGGTTATCAATTAACCCATTTTGAAAGAAGTTCAATGCTTCTGCATAGTAAATACTGGCCTCTGCGACAGAGTAAATGGCAGCTGCACTTTTTGCTGATGTTAGTAATAATTCAACAGCTGCATTATGATCTCCCACTTTTGCTAAATGATGGGTTGTAAGTAGGGGCTGCTTTTGACTCATTCCTGTGTTGTTGAGTACTTCAATTATGCTCATGTGATGTGTATATGATTCATGCTTACCCATACTTTCATAGGCAGCATCCCTTACCAAAGCATGTTTAAAAATGTAGCTATCGTTATCAACACGACGTTGATGCACGATAAGATCGTTAGCCATTAACTCATTTAAGTCGTTTTGAATTTGGCTTTCACTTAAGGATGATGTAGCAATAAGTAAATTGTATTCAAACTCTCGGCCGATGGTTGCCGCCAGTTGCGCTGTCTCTTTGGCATGATGAAGGTTGTCTAGCTTTTGTTGCAGTGATTCTCTTAAACTCGTGGGTACTTGGTCAAGTTTGTCTGGTGCGAGGAAGTCAATCTCTCCTCCTTTATCCCCAACTAATGCTTTTTGCTTAAGCATATTGACGAGTTCTTCAATAAATAGCGGGATCCCGTCGGTACGACTGGTTAGCAACTTGAGAACTTGCTCTGACACTCTGCGGCCATCAAACAAGTTAATGATAAAGTCTTCGGTGGCCTTCTCGGTTAGCTTTTTCAGGCAGACATCCACTAAGGTGAGGTCTTTTAACTGAGTTGGCACCGCTTGTCTCGAAGTGCTTAGTAAAACATCACCTGAAGCGAGCGCACCGACAAAGTGATGTAAAAACTCTAAGGTGGTGCTATCTGCCCAGTGAATGTCTTCGATAATGTAGAGCTTGAACTTGCTGAGCCCATGACGATTTGACAGTAATAGCGCGCAAAGCCCTTTAAACAACACTTGCTTCTGCTCATCGGGAGAAAGTGTAGAAGGCGTAATTTCATCACCAAGTGAGATATTGAGCCAAACTAGCAACACAGGGATCGCTTGCTCTAAATCGAGCTCACTGTCCATGTTTGATAACACATAACTAAAAACAGTATTAGCTGAATGAGCGTCAAGCTGTTCGGTGTTAAATAGGTACTTGACCAACGTTAAAATTGGATATAGAGCGTTATTTTGATGCTCTGGTAAGCATTGGGCGACTAAATGTTGATATTGTGGTGCATTGACACGGATTTCTTGCAGTAGCCTAGATTTTCCAATCCCAGCTTCACCATGAATGTAAGCGATGCGGGTTGCGCTTTCAGCTTTATTATTTATGAGTGAAAGTGTCTGTTCCAGCTCAAGGTGACGACCAACAAGTTCATGATGATTTCTTGTACCACGCATAAAGCCAAATGCTTCTATGCGACGCTCACCCTGTAAGTTGTATACCGGAGTTAGTTCGAATAGCGGGCCAATTTGCAACTGTCCGTAGAGGTTAAACTCGGAGAAAGCATCCAAGAGTGAGCGTGACTCTGCACTACATAAGATTTGGCGTTCGCCAGCTTCACGGGATAGTGCTGCTGCAATATTAGCGTGGTGACCTTCAGGAACAGCATTGGCGTAGGTAATAAATACACCAGTGTGAATGCCGATATGAGCGTTGAGAGAGACTCCGTGTGCCTCTTGCATCAGTGCGTTACGTTTGGCAAGTTCGCTTATCATTTCAAGTGCGGTCCTTGCAGATAATCGTGCGTCGTTATCGCTGCTCACTGGATAGCCAAAATAAAACAAGCTGGTATCAGCAAGGTTGCCTACGTGGTATGCACCATAACGAGTCGCGATATCAATAAAGTGATTGCGCTGAGATTTATAAACGGTGTCGATGACATCGTAATCTTTGCCATGATTGTCGAGTGCCTTAACGCTTAGTCTCACAGCAAGAGCTGTGAGCTGCTTGCGCTCAGTAAGCGCGGTATATTCTTGAATGGCACGATGATTAGGGTCGTCATCACGGAGCATCACTGTGGTTTCATCATAACCATGTTGGGCTTTAACATCATTTAGCACACCAACAAGGTTAGATACATTCATTCTTGCAAGTTCAGAAAATGCCTCGGTTGCGGTGATCACCCGCTCCAATGCACTTTTATTGAGCACGCGTCTGAGAAGCCCAGCAAGAGGGTGGCCAAGTAGGGCGCTTGGAATCGGAATATGCACATCGCTTAATTGTTTGTGATAAATCGATGCGACACTGTTGCCTGTTACCGCAGGAACACCAGTCAAACATTCCAAAAATACTAACCCCCAGACATATAGATCAGATTTAGCTGAAGCAGGCTCACCGCGTAATTGTTCTGGGGCGCTGTAAGAGGGGGTGCCCAGTGTTTCTTGCGTAAGCGTGATTGTTTCAAAGTCATGTTGGCGTGTTTCTTGTGCCAGTGTACCAATACCAAAATCAAGTATTTTGGCATAAGTCTTTGCGCCAGACTGGCTTAACATAATATTGGTTGGTTTTATGTCTCTGTGGATAATACCTTGTTGGTGGGCGTGAATTAGCGCATCTAAAACTTGCAACATGATGTCAGTTGCATACACAGAATCAATTGCGCCATTTTGACTTAGATAGTCTCGTAGCGTTTGCCCTTCCACATACTCAAATACCCCGAACATTAAATTTTCATTTAATTGTCCTTTATCTAATAATCGTACGATATTTGGGTGATTTAATTGACTGCAAAGTAAGGTTTCACGATTAAAACGTTCTGCATATCTGTGTTTTTTCGTCGCTTCCAGTTGTGGTTCTAACGCCAAAAACTTTAGTGCAACGATTTGCCCTGTATTTATTTGGCGTGCTTTGAAAACTTTACCGAACCCACCTTCTCCAACCTTTTCAAGTAGTTGGTATTTGTCAGACTGGAAAACATCGACAATATGGCTATCCGAAAACTGTGTCAGAGACATATGATTACTGATTCTTATTTTTTGTTAATGATATAGGGTAATTGGAATGTAAATACTTGTCTAGCATCAAGATTTTGATTGTTCAAAAAATCAAAATTTAGCCGTCGCTATTTTGCACACTTAGCAGGTATGTTAATTGGGTTGTATTGCAAGAGCACGCGCTACAGTGCTACAGGTTAAATCTCTATTACAAGGTGCTGTAATATAATGTAATTTTATATTCTCCATATTTCTGGCATAATCCTGCAGAATAAAATAATAAAAAGGCTAACTTCTTGAAACGTAGAACTTTCCTATCTGTCGGAACAGCGATCACTGCAACTTCTTTTATGCCATTTAGCTGTTTTTCGTCTGAGCAGCCGCTTGATTTGGCAGTCCAAAGTACGCAAGTCACCAACAATGAGTATGGTGAGTCCGACAGGAGAAAAAGTTGCTGCAAGCGGCAATCGCGTTAAGGTCTTCGAGAATAGCGGTGTCTTTGCATACTCGTATGGTGGTAGTCGTGTGATAAAAAGAAAACTTAATAATGTCGATGGTCATCAAGAGATATTACTAATAGATAGGAAGCTTGGAGATAGGTGTTGGGTGTTGGATAAAAAAGTCAATAAATTGATAGCGCTGAACTAAAACTGAACTAAACTCATTCATTAGAAGGTGAGTTAGTGATTTATACCACCTTTTTAAATGAGAACTAACACTAAGGACTTAGGAGCTTATCATTTTATGGAAAAGCAGCTGTTTTCTGATGTGACCAAGCTAGATTTCGCCGATCCACAAATCGATGATTTATTAAAGTACTCAATAAGAACGCAACTTGAGTCAATGTTGAAGACTCAGCTCACAGCGAGTGAGCGACAAGCCGTGTTACAGAAAAGTTTTATTGACGCAATTAGGTTGGTGTTGATAGACACCAAAGTGGAACATCAGCAGTTGATGGCTGCCTTCGAAACTATGTATGACTGTGCAGTTCAGTCCATGGCACAAGCAAAGTTAAGTCAAGAGCTGCTGACCAAACAGTATGTTTCGCCCACAGGCCTAATCATGTCGCCCCATAACTGTAAGCATACAATTAAAGATATTTATCGCATTAAAGGGTACGCGCGAGGGATTGATCAAGCTATTCGTGGAATGCTGAAAAACAAGGCACAGATCACAGTGCTCTATCCTGCTTGTGGGCCTTTTGCACCTTTATTATTACCGCTACTCAGTTACTACAAAGAACACGGCGTTTTTTCCAGTGACCAAATAAAAGTCAGCCTGATCGATGCGCACCCAGGAGCAGTGTTGTCTCTACAACAATTAGTCGAGGATCTTGCTCTAGAAGATTATGTAGAGCACATAGAACAGGTTGATGCTACCGAGTTTATTCCTGAATCTTCAGTTGACTTACTGGTGCTTGAAGCTATGCAGCATGGCTTTACAAAAGAAGGCCAGCTAAGCATTGCGAAGCACCTGGTTAAGTACCTTTCAATTGATGGCTGGATGGTGCCAAAGCGCATTTCCATTAGGGGCATGATGGTTATCGGGGAAACAGAGTTCAATCAGCAGTGGAAAGAGGTGGATTATAGCCACTCAGAATATGTAAATGAGGCTGCATTAAATGACCGTATTGAGCTTGGAGAGTTACTTCGAATCGACAAATCATCCCTCCTAAAAATGCAGGAGGTGGAGTTAGCTAATGGTATTAAAGTAGTGGCAGGTAATTTGATCACCATTCCAAAAGGCGTCGCGGATATGGGTGAAAGAGTATTAGCGATTTATGCAAATGTAGAGACCTTTGCAGCAGAAGGTGTGGGGCAATACGATTCTGGGATCACACACCCTCGGCCTGATATGACATTTTACGTCGATGCTAAACCTAAAGAAGTAGAGCACACACACTTTGTTGCATGTGGCGGTGATAAGGTGCAGTTTTACTACCAACTTAGTGGTTTGCCAGGTTTTGTACCTGTGAAAGTATAGGAATTCATTGATGAAATCTAAATATGCTCTATTCAGCGGTAGCTGCCTATGTTTATTAGCTGTTCAATATCTACTACAGAGAGAAGCGCTGGCCTGCGTTGTTTTAGTCGAGGTGGAGGCAAATCCTGATCTTGAGCAGTTAAAGCAGTTTTTAAATCATCATCAAATACCTATGCTGCAATATCGAGAAGATTCTGATAAACACTTGATTTCAGAATTGGACAGGCTCGGAGCTAATCGTGGCTTGGTTTATCTATTTCGGCACAGAATTCGGTCAGAAGTTATCCGCTATTTTAACAATGACATCGTCAATATCCATCCAAGTGCTTTGCCTGAATTCCGAGGTCCCATGCCACTTTTTTGGCAGCTTAAAGAAGGAGCTGAAACCGTCCGGCTAACTTTGCATAAGGTCATTGAGGAGTTAGATTGCGGAGCAATAGGTGCGTATATCGACTTACCTATTCACCCATTTGATACTTCACAGTGTTTACATCAAAAAGTTGCGCAAATGGTTCCTGCTCTGTTGGATAAGCTTATTCAACAAGAAGCAACGGGTACACTCAATTGGCATGAGCAGCCTCAAGCCGAAGTGTTAAACAAAATACATTACGCTAGGCACGTTAAAATTGAAGATCTGGTTATCGACTTTCAGCGAGATACCTGTACACAAATCGTTAACCTTACTCGAGCCGCAAACACTGAACTGGGAGGGGCGCGATTCAAATTTCGAAATGGCCTAATACAGCTTATGCAGGCAACCAAGATTGATTGTGATTTGATGGGTGTACGACCTGGAACGGTCATTGAACTTGACCGAACTAATGGTTTATTGGTCAAAGTTGTAGATGGGGCGGTGCGGTTAGACATTGTTTTAACAGAGCAGGGCATATTTGATGGATATCGCTTTGCGATGTTATTTGGATTAGAAGCTGGAATGGAGATGTCTAATTTTAGTTAGCAAAAAGTAAACTTGGATTGGAAAGAAAAATTATCTAACTGATTTAAATCAATGGTAATGCAGTAGTTTTAAACTAAATTTAAACGGTAGCTTAGTTGAGAAGGATTGATTGGTAACTGTGCCTATTCACTTTGTATCCTGCATTTCTAACTATGCTCTGAATGTAAACTCAGAAGCGAGGTAGACATGAACATAAAGATTAACCTAACAAATTGCTATGGCTACGACCTTACGTTGTATTCCTACAGCGGTGGTGCAGCGCCCAAGGGAGAGGGACAAAAGATTTGCAAGCTCGAAGGAAAAGGTGAGATGGAAGTTGCACTTGGAGAAAGTGGAATTTTAGATATACCTGGGATGGGAAGCTTGTTGGTTCAATACCTAGGAAAGCAAAAGTTGGAGGATTGTCATGAACGTTTTTGTGACAGTCCGAGTGAGTTTGATCAATATGACCAAATGGCATTGCTACGCTACAAAACTAATGAGCTCTACTGGCGCTTTCCTGCGCCTACAAACGACGCTCCGGCTGAACTGAATATTAGCATTAATGATATTGGTACAATTTGCCTCGACAAAGTACTAAGCGGGGAGGCACGTAGAGTGCAGCTACCTGAACTTTTTATTCCGCCCGTTTTCACTGCACATTTGCCAGCGGGGGATCCGGACTAACTAAGCGCAGTGATAGAGAAACAATTAAGTATGAGTTTTTAGGTTAAGTAGTATTTGAAGTAGTAAGTGCGAACTATTCGCAACAAGTCGATAAACCAAAGAGTGGGGTTGAGTGGTACTGAGCGTTTATCGTTAAAGGGCATGTTTACAAATTAAAGAGGAATTCATATGTCTCCTGATCCGTATATTGGCTCAATGGGTACCTTCGGCGGTGCTTTTACAATTAGAAACTTTGCAATGTGTTTAGGCCAGACGATGGCTATTTCACAAAATCAGGCGTTGTTTGCTTTGATAGGAACTATTTATGGTGGTGATGCGCGCACTACGTACGCGTTACCAGATCTGCGCGGTCGCAGCCCTGTAGGACAAGGTGTGCGCCCAGGTGGTATGGATTACCGTCAAGGTGAAAGGCAAGGTACAGAACTGGTAGGTATTGAGATCATTCATATGCCTGCACATTCTCATACTGCTATTTTCACGCCGCTTGGAGGTACAAATCCAGTAAGTGGCACGCTACAGGTCGCAACCAATACGGCAAATGCCAAAACCCCAGATACTAGCTCTTATATTGCAGCAAACAATAGTGATGCTTTCTTCAAACCAGGTTTTGAGTCAGCGAATCTGACGACTATTGAGGGGCTAACGGTATCTGGTGGTGGCTCTGCGGGCGGAACTGTCACTGTCACTAACACAGGTGGCTCTGCACCTTTGAATATATTAAACCCGGTATTACCGGTTAACTGGCTGATTGCAACGGACGGGGTGTTTCCTCCTCGTAACTAATCGGTACTGGATATGGGCTGACCATGCACAGGGTTGGCCCGCTTTAGCAATGGATTGTCATCAAATTGCGTTGAAGTAAATATTAAAACGATAAAATGTCACTGGACCAGGTAAATTAACGGAGTAGTTATATGAAATTAAGTAAAGTTGCCACCGCCGTAACGTCGGCTGGTATATCAGCAGCGTTGTTTTCCGGCAATATCTGGGCAGGCCAAAAGATATTGGATTATTCCTCCGGCACAGGTACGCCAACGGATGTGAGAGATGGCGCCAGTGGCGTACCGGATATTTCTCTCGATACAGCCGGCGACGTTACTTTTATCCTGGATGGTGGCGAAAGTGGAGACAGTTATACAGCAGAGAGCTTTGCTGTGGCCTTTAGCTCGTTTTATGCTGCAAATTTTATTGGTAATTCCGGAGCCAGCGCGACTGACAAGGCCTATAAACTCCTGGAGAATGCAGGCACACATTTTAGTTTTGATGGCATTACCTTTGTCCGCGCAACTGCCACTGATGCAGAGCACAGGGTTCGATTTACCGGCTTTAAAGACGGTGGTCAAACGGTCACGGTTGACTTAACGCCACCGGTTGGGCCCGGAGTGGGTACGACCTTTAGCTTTACGCGTAGTAGTGATTTTAATAACGCGCTCTGGCAAGACATTGACACCTTAATCATTTCATTCCCGGATACAGATCCCGCCAGTGCTTACGACTCACGCTTCGCAATCCGAAACATCACACTGGACGATGCTCCAGCGTCTGATTCAACGCCACCTGTTTTTGTCAGCGCAAGCTCAACCCCCACTGACGATGCAACCAATGTCTCTGTCAGTAATGATATAGTCATCGCCTTCGATGAAGACATTACACTGGGTAGCGGCAATATCACCATCCGTAATGTCACAGATAATAGTGTTTTTGAAGAGTTTGATGTTGCCAATGAAAGTGATGGCACAACAACATCACCAGGCGCAGGTCGTGTCAGTATTACCAATGATAAAGTCTATTTAAACCCACCCGGTAACCTGGTAGGTAATCGAACTTATGCAATACAAATTGACTCGGGGGCGGTAACAGATACATCCAGCAACCCGTTCACTGGGATCAGTGACGACACGACGTTTAACTTCACGACTGTAAATACAGCTCCAGTCGTAGACCTAAATAGTGGCACCGGTGGCAATGACAATACAGCCAGTTTTTCAGAGGGCAGTGGCGCGGTTAATATTGCTAGTAGCGCGTCAGTAACAGACGCCGATGGTGATACAATAAGCTCGATTGAGATTACGTTAACAAACCCAAAGGGAGATACTGGGGAAGGACTATATGTTTCCGCTTCTGCCGTAGATACGTTAAAAGGTACATCAGGCTCTTCAGCTTTTGAGGGGGTGAGTACGATTGACATTTCTAGCCTTTCAGCTTCTGCTGCACAAGTGCAAACCTTCTTGCAGGCCGTCACATACAACAATACGTCCAGCACACCAAATGAAACTGCGCGCACGGTGACCGTGCAGATCAACGATGGCACTATCGACAGTGACAGTCGCACAGCCTCCATCAGTGTGACAGATGTTACGGCTGCCAGCTCAAGCGCCGCTGGTTTTGACACAACTAATGGCACAAACCTGTCGCCCGCCATTACCTTTGCAGGCGGTGACGAAACCCTGACAATCGCTAATGCCAGCCACACGACAGGCTCTACAGCAAGTGGTGGGACGGGCACCGATGTGCTCTCGGTACCTACTAGCACTAACCTAGCCAGCTTAACGTCGTTGAGTGGCTTTGAGACGCTTACACCAGATAGCGGTGCATCCATTACGCTGACCGAATCTCAGCATGAATCGTTTACCACCATTAATGGCGCGGGGACTAACCAATTTACGCTCAGCAGTGCCGATGGTGATGGTACGATTAGCGGTGATGCGGATATCGAAACCTATGTATTGGGCGCAGGTTTTACCTTTACGCTGGGTGGTGCTTCACAAAATGTAACGGGCAGTAGCTCGGCTGATACTGTTGTAACGGGGTCTGTAACTGCTACAGGTACTTTAGCTGGTAGCGGCGGCACTGATGTGCTGCAACTGAGTAATGGTGCCAGTATTGCCGGTGCCACAGTGAGTGGCTTTGAGACCCTGACACTGGATGCGAATGCTGCGGTCACCATGACAGAGGCACAACACGATGCATTCAGTACCGTTAACGGCAGCGCAACTGAAAGCATTACTATCTCTGCAGCAACCGACGGTTTAACAGCTGCAAGCGCCATTGAAACTTATGTTTTAGGTGCAGCGAACAGCATCACACTGAGTGCTGCGGGCCAGAATGTAACAGGTAGCAGTGGTAATGATACTGTAAACATAGGAACATTAACCGCAACGGGCACGCTTAACGCTGCGGGCGGCACCGATACACTATCAATGAGCTCTGGGGCTAGCATTGCTGGTGCAACAGTATCAAATTTTGAGAACCTGACATTGGCCAGTGGTGCCACCGTGTCGATGACGGCTTCTCAGCCTGCTCTATTTGGCGGCACCATCACAGCTGCAGGCACTGAAACGATTAATATCTCTGGTGACGGTGACTTTACAACGCTTGCTAATGTTGAGAGTTTTTCAGTTGGAGATTCATTGACCAACAGCAGAACGATAACAGTTGGGGCCGCTGGCACATCGGTAACGGCTTCGTCATCTACGGATGCGGTCACATTCAATGTGGGGACGCTAAGTTACACAGGTACACTTACCGGGGATGCTACGACAGCAGATACTTTATCTATGTCTTCAGGGGCGAACATCTCTGGCGGTACGCTCGCCAATATTGTTAATCTGACTTTGGCCAGTGGTGCATCCGTTACCATGACTCCGGAACAAAATGCCACATTCACAGGCACAGTCACAGCAGCAGGCTCCGAGACCATTACAATCAGCGGAGATGGTGACTTTACTACACTTACGGGTATAGAGACATACTCAGTAAACGACGATAGCACCAACACCCGGACTATCACAGTCACCAATGCATCTGCCACGATAGACGCAACCGTATCTAACGACGCTATCACGTTTGATATTGCTGGCAGTGCATTTAATGGTTCGTTAGTCGGTGACCCAACTACCGGTGATACAGTGAGTGCATCAGATGGCGCTGATGTCAGTAGTGGGGGTTTTACCAACATTGGCACTCTATCACTGTCCAGTGGCGCAACGGTGGCGATTGACGCGGCGAATGTAGCAAATAACTTCACTACGGCGATTACCGGTGCTGCGGGTTCTGAAACGCTCAAACTGATGGACGGGGGCACGTTTAACTTTACCAATACCAGCGTATCCGAAATCGAAAACCTGGCAATTGGTACCAATAACATCTTTACCATTACGCTGACAGATAACTTTGACTCCAATGGTAATTCGGTCACTATCTCTAATGCCGCGGGCTTTGCGCTTGCTGGTGGAATTACGCTGAATGCCAGCGCACTGAGTGGCGATACCATTAACATGACTGCCACTGACTTTGATGGTAATGACACCATCACCGGTGGTAGCGGGAGCGACACCATTCGCCCAGGGGGTGGTACAGATTCGATGACAGGTAACGCAGGCAATGATAGTTTTGTTGGCGACGCATCGGATCTCAATGGCGACACCATTACCGATTTGAGTGTGGGTGACATTATTACTATCAATAGTGTCACTGGCCTGACAACCAGCAACGTGCGTTTCAATGGTACTAGCACACTTCAGGTTGATACCAATGCGACTGACTTTAGCTCCATTGAAGTGGCAATTAGCTTGTCAAATGCGCCAGCCAATTCACTAGATTTCACAGTGGCAGATAATGGCGCCAACACCGATATCACCTTTATTACGCCGAATGATGTGCCTGTATTTAGTAACCTCAATGGTGGCGGTACATTCATAGAAAATGGCTCGTCTGTGGTGATTGACTCAGATGTTTTGATTGCCGATACTGAACTGGACGCGCTCGACAGCGGCGCAGGTAACTATAATAACGCGACGTTGACCATTGCCCGCAACGGTGGTGCCAATGCTCAGGATGTGTTTGGTAACAATGGTCTACTGGGCACTCTGACCGAGAGCAGCACTTTTACTTTTAATTCGACGACGGTCGGTACAGTTACCACCAATTCATCCGGCACGTTAGTGTTGACATTCAATACCAATGCAACATCTGCATTCGTTGATTCGGTGTTGCAAAATATCACTTATCAGAATAGTTCAGATGCTCCTCCGTCTTCGGTGACGCTCGATTATACTTTTAATGATGGTATTGCAAATAGTACAGGTACTAATCAGGCCGTGGTCAATATCACCGGCCAAAACGATGCTCCGACAGACATAAGCCTTGACACATCATCAATCAATCAGTCTGCAACTGGTGCAGGTGCTAACATAGGGACTTTGAGTACCACAGATCTTGATACCAGTGATAGCCACACCTATTCTATCGTAAGCAGTGGGGCGAGCGCTAATGGCACCTGTAGTGCAGATACTGATAACGGCAGTTTCCAGATCAATGGTTCTAATTTAGAAGCGCAAGCTGCGATCAATGCCGGCAGTTATATTGTTTGTATACAAACCAGTGATTCTACTACGACATTCCAAGAAGCATTTACGGTCACGGTGAACGATGATGTGGCACCCGACGCGCCATCCACTCCAGATCTTGACGCCGGTTCAGATACCGGTTCTTCAAATTCCGATAACAATACCAATGATACCACTCCAACCTTCAGTGGCACTGCGGAAAGTGGCTCAACAGTAAGGCTTTATAGCGATCAAGAAGGCGGTGGTACAACGGTCATTGGCACAGGTACAGCGACGGGTGGTAACTGGCAAATTACCACCAGTGCACTGACCGCTGGTGTAACCCATGCCATCACAGCAAAAGCAACGGATGCAAATAGCAATGAAAGTAGCGCATCCAGCAGCTTAAGTGTCACGATAGACACAACCGCGCCTTCAGCGCCAGGCACACCTGATCTGGATGCAAGCAGCGATACTGGTACATCTAATACGGACAATATCACCAACGATACTACGGCAACATTTACCGGTTCTGGCCCTAATGGCGGTGCTATTACGTTAATTTCAAGCATTGATGGAACTGTGGGTACCGGCACAGCAACTTTAGGTACTTGGACTATCACAACGTCTGCTTTGACAGCAGGCACACATACGATGACAGCTCGTTCGACCGACACAGCAGGTAATACTGCTGACGGCTCAGGTCTATCTGTCACAGTAGATACGAGTGTGAGTGCGGTCAGTATTACTACGCCTATTGAAGTCGATGGACTAGTCAATGCGGCTGAAGATAATGATGTCTTAATTGCAGGCTCCAGCGCGGAGGCGGGCAACAGTGTGACGGTGACCATCACGGACAATAACAGCTCGGTGAGTCGTACCGTGACTGCCGATAACTCCGGTAACTGGACGCTAAGCGGGAGTGAGCTGGATGTCAGCGGTTTAAATAATGGTACGCTCACAGTCTCGGCAACTCAGGCGGATAGCGCAGGTAACACCTCTACCGCTGCGACGCAAACGATTACCCTAGACAATGCGGCGCCATCTGCGGTGACCATCACCACGCCAATTGAAACCGATGGACTCGTGAATGCCGCCGAAGATAATGATGTCTTAATTGTAGGCTCTGGCGCAGAGGCGGGCAACAGTGTGACGGTGACCATCACGGACAACAACAGCTCGGTGAGCCGTACCGTGACTGCCGATAATTCCGGTAATTGGACGCTAAGTGGTAGTGAGCTGGATGTCAGCGGTTTAAATAATGGCACACTTACAGTATCAGCGACGCAAGCGGATAGCGCAGGTAACACCTCTACCGCTGCGACGCAAACGATTACGCTAGACAATGCGGCGCCATCTGCGGTGACCATCACCACGCCAATTGAAACTGATGGGCTCGTGAATGCGGCTGAAGATAATGATGTCTTAATTGCAGGCTCCGGCGCGGAGGCGGGCAACAGTGTGACGGTGACCATCACGGATAACAATAGCTCGGTGAGCCGTACCGTGACCGCCGATAACTCCGGTAACTGGACGCTAAGCGGGAGTGAGCTGGATGTCAGTGGTTTAAATAATGGCACGCTGACTGTCTCGGCAACTCAGGCAGATAGCGCAGGTAACACTTCCACCGCTGCGACGCAAACGATTACGCTAGACAATGCGGCGCCTTCTGCGATAACCATCACCACGCCAATTGAAACCGATGGACTCGTGAATGCGGCTGAAGATAATGATGT
The DNA here is from genome assembly GCF_004103285.1 of Pseudoalteromonas sp. A757. Taxonomy (NCBI): domain Bacteria; kingdom Pseudomonadati; phylum Pseudomonadota; class Gammaproteobacteria; order Alteromonadales; family Pseudoalteromonadaceae; genus Pseudoalteromonas; species Pseudoalteromonas sp. A757. The sequence goes on along the minus strand of NZ_QNQN01000057.1, from coordinate 28,332 downwards.
GCTGATTGTCGGCTCCGGCGCGGAGGCGGGCAACAGCGTGACGGTGACCATCACGGATAACAACAGCTCGGTGAGCCGTACCGTGACCGCCGATAACTCCGGTAACTGGACGCTAAGCGGGAGTGAGTTAGATGTCAGCGGTTTAAATAATGGCACACTTACAGTATCTGCGACGCAAGCGGATAGCGCAGGTAACACCTCTACCGCTGCGACGCAAACGATTACGCTAGACAATGCAGCGCCTTCTGCGGTGACCATCACCACGCCAATTGAAACCGATGGACTCGTGAATGCCGAAGAAGATAATGATGTCTTAATTGCAGGCTCCGGCGCGGAGGCGGGCAACAGCGTGACCGTGACCATCACGGACAACAACAGCTCGGTGAGTCGTACCGTGACTGCCGATAACTCCGGTAATTGGACGCTAAGCGGGAGTGAGTTAGATGTCAGCGGTTTAAATAATGGCACGCTGACTGTCTCGGCAACTCAGGTGGATAGCGCAGGTAACACCTCTACTGCAGCCACCCAAACCATAACGCTGGATAATTCGGCACCAAGCGGTATTTCAGCTACGATTGACCAAGACTTGATCAATGCAGGAAATGAGACTGCGTTTAGCTTCACCTTAACAGGTTTGGAATCTACGGGTAGCTTTACTTATGAAATCTCAGACGGCAGCAGCTCTGTATCTAGCGCAAGTGCAACCGCTATTACGGGAACCACTCAGCAAGAGACCGGCATTAATGTCACCTCATTAAATGAAGGGACGTTGACGTTATCTGTTACCGTGGCTGACGACGCAGGGAATGAAGCAAATGTAGTAACAGATACGGTGATTAAAAAGTATAATGTTGCACCTGTTTTGTCAGGGACACCAGCAACAACTGTAGATGAAGACAGTGAATACGATTTTACGCCGACTCTGGCTGACTCAGATACTGGTGATACTCATACCTTTAGCATTACGAATAAGCCAAATTGGGCAACGTTTGATACGCAAACAGGTAAGCTTTCCGGTACGCCAGATGACTCTCATGTTGGCACGACCACGGATATTGAAATCTCGGTAAGTGATGGTACAGACAGCGATACGCTCAGCGCATTTAATATTGAAGTCGTTAATACCAATGATGCACCAACTGGGCAAAATACTAGCTTTACCATAGATGAAGGTGCGACATTATCACGCGACTTAAATAACGGTTTACTTTCGCTTGCAAGCGACGATGATCTTGATTCCAGCGATAGTCTAACGGTAGTGAAAGACACCGATCCACAATACGGTACGTTGACCCTTAATACTGACGGTAGCTTTAGCTATGTTCATGGGGGGAGTGAGAACCACACCGATAGCTTCACCTATCATATTGAAGACAGCGTTAATGCCAGCTCGCCTGTGTACACTGTAACAATCAATATGAATGCGGTTGAAGACGCTCCAACGGCTGTGAATGACACCCTTACTACACTTGAAGACGCGTCTAATTCGGTGAATGTGCTTACCAATGATAGTGACCCTGAAAACAACATGGTTGCTTCGTCAGTCTCCATTAAAACTCAGCCGACGAAAGGGCAATTAAGCGTTAGTAATGGGGTCGTCACCTTTACACCTACCGCTAATGCAAATGGTTCGGATTCATTTACTTATACGGTTAAAGACTCGACTCAGGCTGAATCAAATGAGGCAACGGTTAGTATTACCATAACACCTGTAAATGACTTACCAGTCGCGGCTAACTTTACACCAAACATAGACGAAGACACGCCAACCTCAGCTTTGACCGTTAGAACAAGTGCAACAGATGTTGAAGATACCAACCCAACTGGGGTTATTGCGCTTGAGTCGCAGCCAAGCAAGGGGCAAGCGGCAATAGACCTGAGTAATGGCACCATTACTTATACGCCAAATGCCAATGAGACAGGAAATGATAGCTTTACTTACTCGATCCTTGACAGCGAAGGTGGGAAGTCCAATATTGCGACTATTTCCGTCAATATTGGTGCAGTAAATGACCGGCCTGTGGCTGGTAATGACACTGTAACAACAGATGAGGATACTGTTACAACATTGACGATCCTCGCAAACGATTCTGACGTTGAAGATCAAGGTTTTGATGGTTCGGATATTGCACTTGAAGATAAAGGCGACGGTGTCGGCAACTACGACCTTGCTACCGTCACGGTTGGCTCTGATGGTGTGCTCACTATCACACCAAAACAAGATCAAAATGGTACATTGACCTTCACTTACACCATTGAAGATAGTGAAGGGCTGCGCTCTGAACCAGCAACAGTTACAGTCAATATCACCGCAGTTAATGATGCACCAGTTGCAGTTAACAATACGGCTCAATTACTTGAAGATGGCAACATTGAGATAAACGTGTTGGGTAATGATACGGACGTAGATAGCCAGCTCAATGCCGCAAGCGTTGCAATTGTTAATCAGCCTCAAGGCGGTTCACTGCAAATACTAACGACAGGTAATATTGTTTATACGCCGAATGCGAATTTCTTTGGGAATGATAGCTTTACTTATACGGTACAAGATGCAGAAGGACTAGTATCTAACGCGGCGACAGTGAATATCACGGTGACACCGATAAATGATGCGCCAGTTATTTCAGGAGCACCTTCGACTTCTGTCAATGAAGATGTTGCATACAGTTTTACACCGACGGCGACGGATACCGACGGCGATAGCTTAACATTCAGTGTGGCGAATCTTCCAGTATGGGCAAGTTTCAGTGATACAACAGGCGCTATTACTGGTACGCCAAGTGAAGGACAAGACGGTACCTACAGCGGCATTGTAATTACGGTATCGGATGGTCAAGCTGATGCATCGTTACCTGCGTTTAACATCGTGGTGAATGCCGTCAATGATGCACCGATCATCTCCGGTACTCCATCAACAAGTGTTAAACAAGACGAAGCATACAGTTTTACACCGACAGCATCTGATGTGGACTCTCAAGCATTGACATTCTCTGTGACCAACCTACCAGCTTGGGCAAGCTTTGATACGTCGTCTGGTAATTTGGCAGGTACGCCGACTAGAGAAGATGTAGGCACTTATAGCAATATCATCATCAGTGTCAGTGATGGAGTATTACAAGCAAGCTTGCCTGCATTTGAAATCAATGTTGAGCCGGTTAATGCTGCGCCGATTGCAAACAATATGCAAAGAAGCGTGCTTGAAGATGGGACTACGAGCTTCTCAGCTGAGGCTAGTGACCCCGACGGTGATGCATTGACGATGGAGTTGGTGTCACAGCCACAAAATGGTGTAGTTCAAATTCAAGGTACTGTGTTTAGCTACACACCATTGCCGAACTTTAATGGCTCTGATGTATTTACTTACACCGTGTCAGACGGTGAATTTAAGTCAAATACGGCTTCAGTTTCGATGACGGTCACTTCTGTAAATGATGCGCCTATTGCTGTGGATGACAGCTTCACCTTCGATGCTGTGGCTTCCAATCAGTATGTGCTTCCTGTCTTGAATAATGATAGTGATCCAGATGGTAGTGCGCTCAGAATTATCGGCGCTAAAGCTTCAATTGGTTCTGCATTCATAGCCAATAACACCTTAACTTATCAAGCTATACAAAACTCACAAGCACCAATTGTTGTAACTTATTTGATTGAGGATGATAGTAAAGCGAGAGCAAAGGCAAATGCGAGTATCACAATCAATGGCACGGGTTCGGGTAATGCGCCATCAATTACTGCTCCGAGCGATTTAACGGTGAACGCAACAGGCTTATTCACAAAAGTGAACCTTGGTACTGCAGTCGCATCAGATAGCGCAGGGAACCCATTACCGGTGTCGTTAGTAAGAGGAATACCTATTTTTGCACCTGGTAAACACATTGTTTATTGGCAAGCAACGGATAGTCAAGGGCAACAAGCCGTTGCGAGCCAGAATCTTAACGTCAATCCTCTGGTGTCACTGCAAAAAGATAGTAGAGTTGCAGAAGATCGCAGTCACTCGGTTAAGGTGTATCTAAATGGTCCAGCACCCAGTTACCCCGTAACCGTACCTTATACTGTTTCGGGTTCAGCGGATAGCAGTGATCATGACTTACAGTCGGGTGAAGTAGTAATAAACTCAGGCACCAGTGCGAGTATCAGCTTTAATATACTTGCTGATGGTATAAGCGAAGACAACGAAACTATTGTGATCTCCCTGAGTGACTCATTAAACAGAGGGGCTAAATCTACTTCGACAGTAACAATTGTTGAGCAGAATGTGGCGCCAAGTTTATCGGCAGTTGTGCAGCAAAATGGTGAAGAGCGAAGTTTAATTACCGCCTCTAATGAAGAAGTTACCATAGAAGCTGTGGTCACGGATCCTAATCCAAATGACATAGTAAATGTGAGTTGGCAGCCAGATACAGCGTTAGTTAATACATCGAATGATCCATTTATCTTTGCATTTAACCCTGCCAATATCCCTTCGGGTATTTATAAAGTAAGGGTTACGGCTGAAGATAATGCGACGCCAAGCCTGTCAACATCTCGCAATGTATTCATAGAGGTAGTTGAGTCTTTAGCGCCGTTGAGTGGAGAGGATAGTGACGGTGACTTAATTCCTGACGATCAAGAAGGCTATGCAGATGAGGATGAAGATGGTATTCCAGATTTCATGGATGCGATCACTGACTGTAATGTGGTGCAGGAACAAGCGTTAGAATCTAGCCAATTCTTGGTTGAAGGCGACCCAGGGGTATGTTTACGTAAAGGCGCTACTGTGCCACAAAATAATACGGGTGGTCTACAGCTGTTGGAGTCAGAGCTGCCTTCAGATCCAAATGCCAATAATGCGGGTGGATTGTTCGACTTTATTGCGACAGGCTTACCACAACCCGGTGATGTATATAGTATTGTTTTACCACAGCGTAAGCCTATTCCACTAAATGCGGTTTATCGCAAATTAATTGGTGGTGAATGGCGAGACTTTGTGGTTGGAGAAGGTAACGAGTTACTCTCGACTCAAGGTGAGCCAGGTTTCTGTCCACCTCCTGGAAGTAACGAATGGAGCGCAGGTCTTAGTGATGGTGATTGGTGTGTTCAACTACGTATAGTCGATGGTGGTCCAAATGATGACGATGGTATTGCCAATGGCAGTATTGTCGACCCAGGTGGCATCGCGGTACCAATTTCGAATAACGCACAGCCAGTGGCGAATGCTGACAGCGTGACAATTGTTTCTGGTCAAACAATTATAATTGACGTACTCGAAAACGATACAGACAGCGACAATGATACACTCACCATAACAGGGGCAAGTGTTGATTTCGGTGTTGTTAGTATCGAAAATAATCAATTGAACTACACGCCACCAGCTGCATTTATTGGTAACGCAACTATTCAATATAGCGTAACTGATGGGCAGGGAGGATCGAGTAATAGTACAGCGACAGTGTCTATTATCGCCAATCAACCACCGCAGGTTGCAAATGACACCGCGGTCTCAAATGGTGCGAAAATCATTATCGATGTACTTGCAAATGATAGCGATCCAGAAGGTGGGATTTTAAGCCTTGTTTCTGCAACGGCAAGCCAAGGTACTGTAGCGATTAATATTGACGGTACGCTGAGTTATACACCGAAAGCTGGATTTGAAGGTGTTGATACAATTAACTATGTTGTTAAAGATAAATTTGGAGCAACGGCTGAGGGGCAAGTGAGCGTCACAGTGTCAGTTAAACAAGTTACTTCTGTAACTAACAAGTCCTCAGGGACTATGGGAGGCATGTTGTTACTATTAATTAGTGCGGTGATATTGCGCCGTAAGAAATCAATAATACCAGCTTTTGCATTGGTGAGTACGAGCTGTTTATTAAGCACACAAGCACAGGCGAGTAATTGGCAATTGGAGGCGACACTTGGACAATCTACAGCAGACAGTGAAATTAGCGCTTCGGACTTAAACATTGTCAACTTAGATGAAGATAGTAGTAGTTGGTCAATAGGGGCATTTTATGAATTAATCCCGAATTGGCAAGTAGGACTTCGGTACATTGACCTTGGTCAAGGTAGTGTGGAGTTTACGGGGTTAAGTGCAGATCCTGAGCAAAGCCAAATGGCGTTGGCGCGCGTAGCTCCGGTTTTGCCTGAAGGTCCTGCTTTACAATTCAATTACTCAAAACCATTTGCAGATAAATTTGTTGGTAAAATGTTCTTGGGTGCGTTTAATTGGGATTATAAAATTAACAGCGTTCGGGATGGTCAATTCTCTACTCGTTACGAAGATAGTGGCACTAGCGGCTATATAGGCGGTGGTGTTCACTATCAACTCAGTGATGCATTGACACTAGGGGTAGATTTTAGCCACTACTTTATTTCTACCAATGATATAAACGACTTAGCACTTAATTTGAGCTATCGCTTTTAACCTCATAGTTTAGCGTTTATAAAATATAAAAGGGCCTCAATGTGCAATTGAAGCCCTTTTATATAAACCCTATTATCTTAAGATTTGGATAGTGAGCCTGGTTAAAGCACCATGTATATTATCCAACCGCCCAGCTGCCTTTTATGTGTAACAATGCTTTTGTGTCCGGTTGCCCTAAGATATCTGTATACCTTCAGGTAGGTCTGGGTTTCAAATGATAAATGCCTTTATAGCAGCCTATCTTAGCGCTTGCGTAAGCTCGCCTTGCCCGTATATAGGCAAGGCGAAAATTTTGCTATTTAGTTGTTCTAAATAAGAAGCTTTTAACACAGTTAGCGTCAGACTTGCGTCTTCAAATTGTGTAAGCATTCAGACTAGTAGGTATAATGTACAGCTTGTTGTTTTAAGTGTAGATTAGTTGAGTAAGATGGTTAACTCTTCAGATTCCTTTTCTTGAATGGCATGTATTGAGCTACCAGATTTAAATTGACTATCGACAGTGCCTTTCTTTGAGCGTGATAGGGTAATATGTGACTTACAAGACTTTTTCTTATTCAAATTATCTTTATGGAGCCCTTCGATACTTCCAAGTAAAATAGTGTAGCTGCCGTCACTATCATCTAACTCTACATAGCGACTGATTGATGAAGGATCACCTGTATTTGTAGTACAACTCGCATTAAAAAATAGGGTAAGGGTGGTATTTGGCTCATTTACGGGCTTCCACTCAACGACAATTCGGCTATCTTTGCGATATGTAGACGCGACTGGCGAATATAACAACACCTCTTCTGGTAAGAGTACTTTTGATGTTAGTGTCTTGTTTTCTTTGCTTCTTATTAATTCAAGTTTAAATTCAGTATTTTTAGTCGTTTGGCTAAAGTATCCTTGATAGTCAATATCTAAAATATCCTCATCCATCTCTAATACTTTTACTTCATTACCAACGGTGGCTTGCACTTTGTCACTGGGGCTAAGAATGATATTTGCGCCTATACTACTGCTTTTATTAAACTCAGTAACGACTCTAGCGCGCTTACCATTTGCAGTAAGTCGAATGTCTGCCCAAATTTTTTCGGTAGCGACAATATCTGAAGTGGTTGACTCACTAGAGCAGCCACTGGCTCCTAAAATAAACAGTAAACTTGTTAACCCATAAATGTATTTCATATCCTTTCCTTTGACAAAATATACTTTCACGTAGTGTAGACTTATAATTACGTTTCTAAAATAGGGTATAACAATTTATGACAATTTATAACAATCTGTGGTGCTCTAAAGTGAAAAGGGAACTTCCATGTTCCTAAATAAAAACGTTGTTATATTATTGCGTAACTATGAATAGATAATGGAGCTATCTGTTTGTACTCGTGGTGTTTATTGAATATCAGATAGCTTAAGTATATTTGACATCACTTCTTTACCGTCCACATCTTTTAAGCCGATTGTGATTGTGGGGTCTGAATGAGACCAATCAATGTCGATGAACCCATAGTTCACATCATGAGTAAACCCAGATACTCGGTGTTGATTTGGGCTGACTTGTTTCCACTCTTCTGTAAGCCCCGAGCTGGTGACTTCCCAAAAAGGGTAGCCTTGATGTACTACCTTCGAAATTTCACCCCAGTGTGTATCACCGCTAATCATGATAACACCACCAAGTTTTTCGCGCGTGATGAAGTTCAGAAGGCGTGCTCTATCAGCTGGGTAGTTGGCCCAAGCTTCCCAGCCCGTAAACTCGGGTAATAATTGTAGACTAGAAGCGATAATTCGAATGGCGGCAGGTTTTTTTAACTCAGACTGAAGCCATTGCCACTGCTGCTCACCGAGCATACTCGCGTTTAGAACTGGGCTATATGGTCCTCTATTTTCTGGCTTACGTTTGTTGTCGTACTCTGATTTTGATACTGACGTTAACGCCGGACGGTTCCATCTCAAGTCGGGCATAATGACACGAATGAGCTGATTTCCTTGGCCATATTCATACGAAGTATAAATTCCTGAGTCTCTAGTGCGTCGCAAAGAGTTTGCAGGCTCATGCCAAAAGTCTAACATGATCTTTCGTGAGGCTTCTTTTTGAGAATATTCCAAACCTGCGTCATTTTCACCGTAGTCATGGTCATCCCAAATGGCGATAACTTGAGATTGTTGCCGTAATTCCTGTATACCTGCGTTTGCGTCAAGCTTTTCATATTTCTTCTTAAGCACATCCATATCCGTGGTGTTACCATAGATGTTGTCTCCGAGAAAGATAAATAGCTCAGGGTTCTCTTTATTAATTGCCGCTAATATAGGCATAGGTTTATCTTGATGAGAACATGAACCAAAGCGAATAGTTGACAAAGAAGATTGCTCATTGGCATACACGTTCATTGCAACAAACGCCATTAAAGGAAATAGTATTAGGCGAGTGAAATGCTTGCGCTCAGCGAGTTTAGGTCGTTTTAGTTTGATCATTGCGCTATGCCTTCAAGCGGTGGTGCTATCTTGGGATTAAAGGTAGAAGGGTTTTGTCCAAGTAATTGAAGCGCAGTCGCGGTAACTTGCGACAAGGTTTGCTCTTGCTTTGGGATCACTAATCCTTTGGCTTTTATCTTGGGTCCGATGGCTGCAAACCAAACTTGCTCAGAACCTACGATCCCCTCAGGCTGCTTCTCAAGCATGCGTGGATAGTTCTTTTCAATCGCTGCTTTTGATGAGTGGTGTCTCCAATCCTTACGACCCATGCCGCGGCCGTGATCGGTAGTAATGAGTAAATAGGTGTTGTTTTTGTATTGCGGAATTGCTTGTAAGGTTTGCCATAAGTCGGCCAATATTTTATCAGCACGGTGAATACCTTTGATGTACTCGTCGTAGTTTCCACCGTGCGCATAATCGTCTGGCTCGCCAAGTGCTAGCATCATCACTCTTGGTTTTTGGGTTTGAAGATAGGCTTTTGCATATTGATAAGTAAAGGCATCTAAGCGCACTGAGGACCAAGGACTTGGAACTTGCGCCTGTAATTCATTTAAAAATTGTAGTTTGGGGTTAGTGGTGTGCTTAGCAATTTCAAATCCAGCGTTTATATGCAATTTGCTCCTTTCACGATTGAAAATAGCAGGGAAAACATCCCAACTACCGAAAACAGCAAGATTTGGCTCGAAACCAGGCTGAGATTGTAGCCATTCTAAAAACGATATATTTGGGTTCGGTTTTTTGTCATTAGAGTCAATATTGGGATCGGCAATGCCAGTAATTACTTCGTTGTAACCCGGGTATGAAAAATACCATGGATTGGAAACTCGCATTGTTGAGTTTTGTTTTCTATCGCCGAGAATGACACCGTTTTCGACCACGTATTGCCATAAGAATGGCATTAACTTTTCACGGCTTTGCTGAGAGTTGTGTCCCTGAAAAAGAGCTTTTAGCACTTTTGGAGCGCTTGTTGATTCTTTATCGTTGACTAACTGATTATCCAATCCGTAAAACACTTCTTGCCATCTAACACCATCTATTGTGACCAGAATAAGGTTCGGATCATTTTGTTTTGCTTGAGTAAATACACTAAAAGTGAGTATGAATAACCACATTGCACGCTTCATTTTATCTCCCAATCCACATTAGGGTATATCTGTGTAAAAAGGGCACCGAAGTGCCCTTATTTACTTGGCTTTATTATTAAAAAGTGAGCTTAAAGTTCACAGCAGCGGTGCGTGGAGCTCCTATCCATGCAGATTGACCAGCAATACCACCCAAGTAACTTTCATCGGTTAGGTTATTGATAGTTAACCTTAGCTCCATATTTTCAACACCAGATAGCGGTGAATCAATCGCAACACCGGCATAAAAATCTGAAGTCATATAGCTATCGACTCTTTGAGTATTCTTCGCATCCATGTAACGGTCACCCACCCATTTCGTTGAAAGACCCGCGAAATATGGCCCCTCAGCCCAATCAATAGAAATAACGGCTAAATCTTCTGCAGACCCAAATACTGTGTTACCCGCCGGGAAGTCATGCAAACCACCCGTGTAGATGGAGTCGTTATATGTATATGATGCATAGATACCCCAGCTGTTGGTTACATACCAAGTTGCAGAAGCTTCAAAACCGTTCGACTCGATACCGCCAACATTCACATATGAACCATTAGTGCCAATCAGATAATCAATGCCATCTGGTGAATCTGGAGCAATAAAACTAATGCGGTTATCAAACGTTACATCATAATAGGTCAGGCTGGCATTAAATTCGGTAGATGAATACCTAAAACCTAAATCAATGTTTTCAGCCGTTTCTGGCTCGATTTGCTCTAGTGCAGAGGCTTCGCGTTCTAATACGTTGTCTTTTATAGCTGCAAAGTTTTCGGCATAGCCTGCAAATAACTCTAGGCCTTCGATTGGCATGGGGGCGACGAACCCTGCGCTTAGTAATGCGTCAGAGTCTGAGTCTAGCGCCACTTTTTGACCGCTAAACTTGTCGAGACCTTCTAACTCGACTAAAAATTTCTTGGCGCCAACGCGCAGTCGAGCCAGGCCAAAATCTAATTCATCCTCAATGTAGAGCATGGTTGTATCGACATTAAACTCACGGCTATATTGGATCCAATATGGCGTATGATCAAAATTAGCAGAAACTCGAGCATCAATACGCTTGTGCCAATCTCGCCATTCTTCACGTTGGTAGTCTTCATACCAAAACCCTGCGCGAATGGTGTTATCCATATCGGCAATTTTGCCGTAGAAAGTAAAATCAGCATTGATCCCGAGACGGTCTTTACCGTAGTGCGTATGTCGATAAGAGCCTACCGGAATTGCGCCTGCACCATAACATGCCGGATCATACTCTTCGTCAGCACCACCGTATGGGAAAGTCAGGCTTGAGGTACATTTTGCATTTGGTTTTAGTGCTTTACCTTCTCTATCAACGAAGTAAATGCGTCCGATAGGACTACCGCCAGTATAAGGCGCAGTACCTGTTACTTCTGAATGAGGCTGATTTAATCCGTCGTTGTTGATATCAACTAAATAGGGAGGAACCCAATCACCACGACCTTCATTGGTGTGATAATAGACATTACTCGTTAGTGCCCAATTAGTTTGTTCATAGGTCGCTTCTATGTAGCCGAAAATGTTTTCGCGGTGCGTACGCCAACCATTGCGGTATACTTGGTCTATATGTGGAATGCCGGTGATGGTATCTGTCAGTCTATCCCATGCTGGATCTGCTTCAAATTGTTCTTGGCTTACACGTTGGTAGTTTGCTTCAACCACATCGTCATAAGATGCATAAGCTTTTACCGTTAGCGGGCCTTTTTGGTGTTTTATTTTAGCGGCTAAATGGTCGCGTTCATTATTCGTGACTTGTTGGATCCAGTCTGAGTTACTTGAGCTAGAAACGCTGATCCAAGCATAGGTATTCTCAATTATTTCACCAGTTTCATAACGAGCGAAGTACTTTTTCGCTTCAAAGTCACCACTGGTGATAGAGAGCGTTAAACCTTGTTTTTCAGTGGGGTCGATGGTTGTGAAGTTAAGTGTACCACCCAATGCCTCATTGGAGCGCGAGGCAATATCAGCGGTACCTTGAGATACTTGCACTGCACCCAAGTTTTCAGTATCAATGTAGCGATTTGCTTTCGCACCACCACCATAGTTTGAATTACCATTAGCAATGCCATCAACCGTAATACCGATTTGTTGCTCGTCTAAACTCAGCTGAAAACCACGAATAGAAACGGTGGTCGACCAGTCGTCAGAACCAAAAGTATCTCCTTCGTTGATGAGAACACCAGGTAAATTATCAATAACAGCCAAAGCCGATGTCATAGCAGACTGTTGCTTGCTCATTTCGTCACTTGTTGCGTTATTTGCAAAGGAAACGCTTTGTCCAACAACCGTAACTTCTTCAATGACTTTATCGTCTTTACTCTCGTCATCGTTAGCATATGCGTTAACTGCTAGGGTGGATAGTAGTGCGGTAGTGATCAGGTTTAGCTTACGTTGCGTTTTCATAATTGTTCCAACTTCTAGGTTAATTGTGATCGCTGAAAGAGTCGGCGCAAGTATGGGGAGGTTTTATGACAATTCAGGCGACTTTTATTGAACGTTCAATTAATAAAAGTTTAAAGAATTAAGACATAGGCATATTTGTATTTTATTCGTGGGACGTAAGATCTACATTTGAGAGTGGCTCTGAATAGCAATCAAAGGAAAAGCAGAGCTATTCACAACGAATAACTCGAGGATTAGTTGGGAACTAAATTAATTGGGCATTAGGAGCTGCCGAGTAAATCCAGCAGGTTTTACCCGAGCTTAGTGTTGCGGAAATGCGCTGATAGTCATCCACTTCGTATTCATCTGCATAAGCTAATTCAGCTTTAGTGATTAAAAAGACTGTGCCCTCGACTTCATCCTCTACATTACCCGTTGCGATCAAAATGGGATGAATATCTTTTTGGCTGCTGGCAATAACAACGGGATCAGTTATTTTAACTTGGCCAACTTTAAATCCACAAAGTACCGTTTTCTCGCCTTCTAATCGTCTGCCGAATGTATCTAGTTGCACTTGCTCCTGTTGCAATATGCCGTACGAAAATAATGCTTGCATCACTTAATTCTAATCCATTGTTTTTCCGCTGGGTCTCAGTCTAAGCTGAGTTATTTTTTCTATCAATCAAGATCTTGCGGTCTACCCATATCGGGCTGACTATAATCGCATACGCCCTGAGGATAAATTTGTTTAAGTGTGGCGAGTTGTGTTGAGATATCTACATCCCCATAGATCCCTTTAGCAAGCGCCTCTTCAATCGATATTTTATGACACTTAAATATATCACCAGCCCAGTTTGCACCAGCTTGAATTCTGCTGGTAGAAAACATCGGATATCTAGCGGTACAGGTCCCTTGCGGCTGGTTATTCCAGATACCATTAAACACTGCGTTGCCGCTGGCGATGACTTTACCTTGTTCGTCGAAACACGTATCAGCAAGTGTCTTCGGTTTTGCGTCTGCAACGGATAAATTTGGCTGCGCTTTTAGGTTGAGTAACCACTCATCCATTTTTTCAAATGCGAGTTGAGTTGGATTAAACGCTTGATGTGCGACCCAAATTACTTGGTTCTCTGGGTTTGAATCTGCGGCGGACATTCTCAATCGAGTATAAAATGAAGCAGACATATGATGCATATCTAGCTCATTCTCAAGGTAATGTCTGGCATCAATAATAGGGATATCAACCTTGCCGATAAATACCTGTCCAGAGCGATATGCTTTTTCCATCGCCGCAAGGCTGCCACTGTGCCTAGGTGCTATACCATTGTCATCTGGCGTGGTGATATTATGATTACCCCAAAGCGTTAGCCAAATAGGTACTTTATGGCCAAATGGCAATACAATTTCTTCTTGTTGCATCTTGTTTTGGGGCTTCCATCCACCTATTTTTTTGTTGATATCAATAAATTCAGCCATCGTGATCTGCTGAGCCTTTAATGCTTCAAGTCCGTATTGAACACCTTCGTTATCCCAAGTGCTTAGTCCTAAGCCTGATTGGTCTGTGCCAAATACGTTAGCCATGTCCTGCCAGTAACTCCAGTTTGTTTTCTCTACTACCTCATCCTCAAAAAAGGCCCTTAAAAACCCTTGCCTCGGATTATTAATAAAAGTAGATAATCCAAAGTAGCCATTGATACACTCGCTATTGCCATCAGGAAAGGAGGGTACAAACCCTGACATTAATTGGTTGAGTGGCTGCAAAAAACCAGCTCTTTGCGGAAAGTCGTTGATTGCATTCATGCCTTCAATATGACGGCGGCGGGTCCAATCATGCCATGCTTTTCTGTCATCGGCTCTAAAAGTAAAGTAGTTATTTAGTAAATCACAATCTAACGCGTAAGTGGTTTGGGTGATCATATCAGGGTAACTATAAAGTGGGATAAGGCCATCTAAGATCCCTTGGCTATTTTGTGCAATCAAATATTGTGCGAGTCCACCGCCAGAGCCACCAATTCCGACCGTATAGAGCGGCTCTCCGTACAAACTAGTGAATTGCTTTTTCACCCGCCTTGCGGTGTCTTCAGCCAGTAACATATTGTAGGTGTAGCTGGTTTTATTGCCACTAGAGCTTATGACCGCATAGCCAAGTCTTAACTGCTCAAGCTGTCTATCTATCACACGCTCTGGTTTTTGCCTGCCTTGTCTAAAGCCAATTCCAGAGCCACCATTAAATTGGTAGATAAGCCGGTTATTCCATTGAGACTTTGCGTATCTATCACCCACTTCGTCAACTGTAATTGGCATAACGATAGTGTAAATGAAGCGATTTATGGTGCCTTGCTCAACCCGTAAAAGTAAGCTTGTGTCTATCGCTTTATTTCTTTTGTCTAGCGGCTTGATTTGGTTGTCAGAAGTTATCGCAAAGTAGCGTAACCGCGTTTTTGCCATGCAATCTTTACTAAAACCAAGTACTTGGTTTGATTGGTCCATCACCGGCACACCGAGCCCCGTGTGGTTATCTATTTCTGGTTGACCAAGGCCAGAGTCCAGAGTCATACAGTAAAAAGGATATTGGTTAGGGCCAGAGTATAGATTGGTACTAGGACCAATATCTCCTATCGCAATTGGAAATACGAAGGTATCGACGGGTCTTGTAACTTTCGAAATATGCGGATAAAACTCAAGAATAGGATTGCTTGCACCGATTGCTACGCTTTTTACACTGTATATTTTTTCTTGCTCACTCGTCAGCCAAAACCAATAACCACAAGCGCCAAGAGCAATCAAAGATAAGAATGCGGTGAGCCAAGAAAATAAGGATTTCATACGAGCTCCTTCGGGTTTTGGACAAATGGATAAACCGATAATATAAGTGTAGGACTAGATCATCGAAGTGTGGTTATTTGTTTGTTATTTGAACATGAAATTATTGCGTTAGAGATTGAAAACTATCGCCTAAGTATTTAATCTCAATGGATTTAATTGTTTTTTTTGGAACCTTTTCTAAGAGTGACTCTATACGCTTCGCCATCGCTTGGTTAGCGATGTTGTACCCCATAAATTGCTGCTCAGCATGAAAGGGGCGAGGCAAAAAGTCGACTTCAAGCTGATGGCGGCGGATCATCTCTAATGCCCACACTTTATCGACTAAAACGGCGTCAACTCTATTGTTATTGAGTACGCTAAAAAACTTTTTGCCGTCGTCATGATTTTGCTCATAAAATGAACGTTGAACAATAGCCGCTTTGATTTCTTTTAACCCTTGCACTGCTGCTTCCGGATAGCTGTAATCCTCTGAGATCATGACTCTAGGGGCGGTAAGCTGATAAAAGTCATCAGGGCTACTAAAGCGACCTTTTTTAACCGCAAGAGAAAGCTGCCAAGTGGTGAATGACACGTCAATAATTGGAAAGCCATCAGCCTCATCAACGTGTAAAGTAAAGTCAAACGTGCCATCGGCGACGCCTGCTAAACAACGACGGTAAGGAAGTTCATGAAATGTGACTCGGTAAGGACTGCTAACGAGTGCTGATTTAATAACATCAACCTCAATCCCGCGAACTTGCTTTTGCTCATTTATAAAGCTATAAGGCCACCACCGTTCAAAACAAATGTGTACTGTTCGGCTATCCGTTCTTGCCTTGGCACAAGTACTGAAGAGAGTTAGTAGCAAAATGAAAAAAATGCGCATCGACAAATTTACCCTAAATTGACTACTCTAAGGGTAATAATAGAATTGAAAAAGCGCAACAGAGTGGATGTTGCGCCTTTTCGTTAAAAGCGCGAAGCAGTAAACAAACGGCTTCGTGCTTGAGGTTCACTGCTCTTTGCTGAACAGTAACACCAATTAGTCTTAATACTTGCCCGACTTAAAGGAGTAAATCGGATACTAACTGTGCCAAAACTTTCTCATTTAGAACAGCTAAATAGTAAGATTTTATTACCTTAAAATAGGCACTTAATTAAGCTAATTGGTATAAACATGAAAAGTCAGTGAACCCTAAAATTGGTAGGTAGCAGAGATACCCATATTGCGAGGGTCTACAATGCCAACATAGCCATATTCGTAGCGACGACTGCTTGGTGAAACCAGAGTGTATGCTTCTTTATCAAAAACATTATTCACAAAGGCTGCAATCAGCCAATTATCGATTTCATAATCGATATTAAAGCGAGACAGCGTGTAATCGCCAGCGATCCGCTCTTTAGTATTGCCAATTTCACCGTAGTACTCATCTACTTTAACTGTGCTAAGGCCAATATGCAGGTCATCAGTGAGCCAATATTTGATTGCTAAATTTGCTGTGAAGCCCGGCGCTGAGCTTAGCTCATTGCCATCAAACGCAGAGAATTTTACGCTGGTATCTTGTATTTCGGTTCTCAATACACCTGCTCCACCTCGAAGCTGAAGATCAGGTGTTAACATCGCAGAAAACTCGAATTCAGCACCGTAGGTGATCACAGTATCCATATTGGAGATGCGATATTGTGGATCATTTGCTTGGTAACCGTCGTAATTGTTATAAAACAAATTCGCACTGATATTCAAATCGTTACTTAATGCAGATCTCAGGCCCAGTTCATACGTGTTAACGGTTTCTGAGTCGTAATAATAATACTCTCCAGTTTCCCATTGTAACGCGCCACCTGCACCATTGTATCCGCGTCTAGCGCTAAGAGATGCAGTGGTTTTATCATTTACATTATATTGTAAAACCAGTTTAGGTAAGCGAATCGTTTTGTCTTGATCGAGTAGGGAATTTAGTACCCCCTGAGCAGTAGTAAAGTGAATATCACGCCATTGTGATTCCTGCTCAATACGTGCTCCGGTGATGATAGTAAAGTCAGGGTTTAGCTTATAGCTTAGTTCACCATATATGGCTTTTGATTTACTATCATCACTGCCAAAATAGTTAGCAAAGCCATCACTATGATAGGTTTGTTCTCTGTCATAATATGCTAAACCAATGAAGCCTGATAAAAGTTCGGCGCTGTAGTTGAGCTTGAACTCGACATTTACATTGTCTTCATTCATTCTCATTACTTGTTCAAATTTTGGGTTAGCTTCATAAGAATCAAAACCGAAATTATAATCCATAGCAGCCATCAAAATTTCGTAATCAACGCTTTGATTTAGTTTGTGATTGATTTTTAAGCTAGTTGTTTTTGAATTGGTGTCCATATAACGCTCCCATGCTGGAATGAAAGCGCGAGGATCCTTTGCGATATAGTTTGTACGGCCTGTATTACCTTTTTCAAAAGCAATTGAATGACTAAGAAGTGCCGTTACTCCCTCAAACTGACTAGGTTGCCACAGTAATTTAAATCTGGCTTTTTCTGTGTTGAGCTCATTTAGGTCAAATTTTGGCGGATTATCTTTGTACTCAATACTATTGTCATAGTCTTCACCGTCAACGCGTTGACCGGTGATACGAAATGCTAGCTCATTATCAATAAGTGGCCCAGATAGCATGATCGACTTATCTATATAACTCTCTTTATTTCTATAAGCAACCCTACCTGCGCCTTCCCAATCAAAAGAAGGATCTTTGGTCTTTATAAACATTGCGCCGCCGATACTGTTTCGGCCGTGGCTAGTAGATTGTGGCCCTCGGAATACCTCTATTTGTTCTACATCCCACATTCCCGTATCGCCGGTTAGATCAGCCATAAATGGTTCGGCCACACCGTCGGTAATGGTTGAAACTCTTGCTTTAGCGCCACCAGAAACACCATTGAATCCGGTCGCCGAGCCATTACCTGAAACACCACGTATGTCAGGCTTTGCGCCTGAAAGTACAACTACATTGGCTATTTCAGAAACTGCACTACTTAAACTTAAGTGCGTTAAATCTTTGAGTTGAGACTCATCAATTACAGATACGGAAGAAGCTGTATCTTTTAGACTTCGTGCCGTTTTTTCGCCTAATACAATGATTTTTTCAATAGATTCAATTTCTTTTTCATCATCGGCATAACTAAGAGGAGAGAGTAGTGCGGTTGAGACACAAAGCGCTATAAGAGACTTTTTTGTAGAATATGTATTCACCGAGGTGATCCTTTTTACCAATTATAAGTTATTTTTTTGGGAGACTGTTGTCAGTCTTTTAATATTTTAAATAAAAATGATTATCATATCAATTGTATTTGATGTTGCTGAAAGCTAAACATTCGCTATAATCTTAACCTCGCCTTAATCTTCAATCTTACTGTAAAACGGAGTTTTACCTTGTTAAGCGTGTTTTTTGTCGCTCTTTTGAGCCTTGCAATTACGTTAATTTACTGCACAAACAAGCATCAGCGCTTGTTAAAGCGCTCTTTGTCTACCTCTGTCAGATTTGCCGGCTATATTCTTCTGGCAATTGCATTCATTTTTGCAATACAAATTTTCACTGGTGCAGCGGTTGTGTTTAGTTGGCTCATTGGCGTTATGGTATTGACTGCGCTAATCCCATTCACCATTCTGATTTTATTTAGGAAGTCCCAATGAGCAGATTTTCAAATGCTGACAAAATCCAACCAGACTGGTGGGGGAAGACACTTGCAGGTGTCATACTTGGCTTGGCACTGAGCTTTGGTATCGTTGGTCTTTTCGCTTGGGTAGGGAGCGACGGCTTGATGGAAACGTTAACTCCTGCAAGACAAAGTTGGCGGACTCAGTTCAGTATGTGGATGATTTCTCCTATCTGGTTACTCATTTTGAGTTTTGTTTTTATGTTCAAAAGCTCAAAACAAGCAGTGCTTTGGCTTGGTGGCGCTAACTTGGTTGTTTACGTTATTTTATTTGTTGTAAGAGGGATAGCATGAAGATCCGCGCCGATATATTAAGGATTTATCAGAATGTACATACTTGGACAGGAGTAACGACCGGTCTACTGTTGTTTATTGGCTTCTTTGCTGGTGCTATCACCATGTTTGCGGGTAGTATCGACAAATGGGCTACACCACCTTCCCACCATTTGCCTCAAGTCGACGCCGACAAATACGATGCGTTGATCCATCGTGTGTTTGAGCAACATCCTGAAGCACTAAATGGTATTAATATTAATTTTGAAGCAGGTCATTCTCCAGTAAATTGGTATGAGCAAGGTGGCGCTCGGGGCTTGAGCCTTGATAAAACGCTCTGGCACGGCACATTAAATGAGGCTGGAGAGCTTGAAGCACATACCAGCTATATTAATGAATTGTCATCGTTAGTGGATTATCTTCACCGTAGCGCAGGTATCGTAGGTGAAATTGGACATGATCAGGCTGGGGTCTATGTACTCGGTATTGCCGCAATTTTGTATTTTATTGCGCTTGTTTCGGGTGTTATTTTCTTACTCCCGACGCTTATCAAAAGTTTTTTTGCTTTAAGAGATAAAAAAGGCGCGAGTCGCTTTTGGCTTGATACTCATAATCTAATTGGGATAACTAGCTTACCGTTTCATATTGTTATTGCCATCACAGTCATTGTGTTTGCATTCCACGACATCTTGTATGGTGGGTTAGGTAAGTTGTATGGCGACAAACCACTTTTTCCGAGTCAAGCACCTTCAGCTATTGAGTACAAGGTTGAAAATTTGCCGAGGCTTGAAGTGATTTTGCAAAAAGCGAGAGACTACGCGCCCGGCCACCAAGTCAAAGAAATCACTTTGAGTCGATTAAATGGCACTAGGCCCTCAGCGTCAATTCAATTGTTTAGTGATGAACACTTGATGCGAGGCCCTGAAGCTGATTATTTATTTATGAACCCGTATACATTTGAAGTATCTGCAAGCAGTGTCGCAGATGATGCTCGGGGGATTTGGGGGGCCGTCGTGACTACGTTATTCGGTCTTCACTTTGGGAGCTACGGCGGAGAGCTTGGTCGCTGGGCTTATTTTATAATGGGCATTTTAGGCGCAGTGTTATTTTATACTGGTAATTTATTATGGCTTGAGAAGCGCCGTAAGCAAAAACAGCTAGAGCAGTCAAAATCAACCCGAGTGATGGGCAAATTGACTATTGGCGTGGCAATGGGTTCATTATTAGGTGTAGCCACGGCGTTTGCCGTAACAAAATGGGCTGCCTTGACCACATTGAATATTAATGTTGTGTATATGTGGGTCTATTATCTATGTTTTGGTTTTACCTTAATTGCGGCGTTCGTTATCGGCATGAGTAAAACGGCAATTTGGTCACAAAGAGCGATTGCCATTTTGTGCTTCTCGTTGCCGCTAACTTCGGTCATCGCTTTTATAATCCCAAGTCTTGGTATTTGGCCTTCAACTGCTTGGTCTTCCATTGCTTTAGAGCTAACCGCTATGATTCTGGGTGCTACTTTCTGGCGAATGGCTAATAAGACAAAACATAGAGCTTACTATGGCGAAACCAATAGCATTTGGTTTATTGGTCAGCAGCAAACTGAACATGAGTTACAAACACAGTCTGTATAAAAACATATAAAAAGGGGCGAGTAGCCCCTTTTTACTTGCAAAGAGTTATCTAATTTTTCAAATCTGTTATCCTACGCCCTTTGCAACTCTCTACGGAAAAATTATGGAACTTACAGCCTGGTTAAGCCTTGCTGCAATTTGTGTTTTTGGTGCGATGTCACCGGGCCCAAGCTTAGCTGTTGTCTTGCGTTATAGCCTATTTCATAGTGCCAAGCATGGTATCGTCGCAAGCCTTGCGCATGGTTTGGGAGTTGGCATTTATGCCAGCCTAGCAATCTTGGGGCTGTCAGGGCTTATTCATCAATTTCCGATTGTATACCAATTTTTGGTTTACGGTGGTGCCGCCTACTTGGCATGGATGGGGATAAAAATCCTAATGAGTAAAAGCCAAGGGTTGGCGGTATCACAGTCTCAAGTGGCAACCTCATATGCCAAAGCTGCGCAGGATGGTTTTGCAATTGCATTTTTGAATCCTAAATTGGCTATTTTCTTCGTTGCGCTCTTTTCGCAGTTTATCGACCCAGAAAAGATGACATTAACAGTAGGTTTTATCATGTGTATTACCGTGCTAACGATAGATGCGCTGTGGTATTTTATTGTCTCAATTTTGAGTGCTTCAGCAAGAGACAAATTCGATTTAACGGCCAAGCGTGCTGTAATTGATAAAATACTGGGCTGTGCCTTTTTACTGCTCGCCATGCGAGTGATTTACCAATCCTTGTAGCCATTGTAAGCACTTCTTGGTCGGCGCTCTATCTTTGCGCCCATCAGGAATGATCGCATAATATGCATAGGGAGCGGGGATCGCCAGTTCGCGCTTATCAAGCTGAACTAATCGACCACTAGAAATTTCTCTCGTAGCCAGTTTAGGCTCTACTAAACCAATTGCATTCTCGTCTTGTATAAACTGGATCACTTGTGTCATTTCATCGAATGAGATGTGCTCAGCAGTGTTCCATTCAATGTCGGTAAAGCTTTCAAACCAATTTGACCAACTTGGCCACTCTAAAGAACCGACGCGACACTTAACTGAACACAACAAAAATTGAGGAAATGTTTTAGGACTTTCCAACAAGGCTTGATGCTGTTGCCAAAAAGCTTCGCTACAAACAGCGACAAGACTGGTATTCATCAATTTTTTTATTTCAACAGCTCCTTCCAACACACCATCACAAAAGCGTATCGCAATATCAAAGTCGCTCTGTACCAATGGTCTTATTTTATCCGAAATATCGATTTCAATGTCGATATCAGGGTTTGATGATTTAAAACGAGCTAAATTAGGTAACAATAGTTGAGTGGCAAAGCGCGTACTGGCGGTAATGCGTAATGTTTTATTATCTTGGTTGAGCTGCTTGGCTTGCGCTATTGCCGAGTGCATTTGTGTAAGCGACTTAGAAGCTTGTTGGCAAATGAGTCGCCCTTCTTTGGTCACTTCAAGACCTCCACTTTGTCGTGTAAATAACAAAAAACCAAGTCGACTTTCAAGTTGTCTAACTTGGTAGCTCACCGCTGCAGGTGTAAGTCCAAGTTCTTCTGCTACTTTTGAAAAGCTGTTAAGCCGCAAGCTTGCATCCAAGATTTGTAAGAGAGAACCACTCAAGTACTTCATTTAACACCCTGCAAATTAAATTTGTAAGGTTTGCAAAAACTATTCGTTTTTCAAAACCCACTATTTTGGAGAGAATAATACCACACAGAGGTATTTGGACTAGTGAAATGAAAGGTAAGTACTCTACTTTTATCAATGGGAATGTAGCGAAAATAGAGGAGTTGGAAAATCTGGCATTTGCAGGGCATGCACATTTTACTGCAATGCAAATGCGAGAATATGGAGTAAAAGGATTTGAGTTTCATATTGCAAGATTACGACAAGCTTCACAAAAAATATTTTCAATGGGGTTGAAAGAGACGGATGTGGTAGAGCAGCTACAAGCTGCGGTAAAGGAAGCCCCAAAGGATGGCTCAATCTTAATCACGGTATTTAGTTCAGATGGTGAATTTACGCAAAAATCAAAAGATGCGGATCTCAATATTATGATTAAAACAAGTGCTGCACATGATGGTCCAACGGGGTCTATGCGTCTGAAATCTTTTGAATATCAGCGCCCACTAGCCGACACTAAACATGTGGGTGAAATCGCAAAGACTCACTTTATGCGTGAAGCAAACAAAGCCGGGTTTGACGACGCACTTTTCGTTCATGACAATAGAGTATTGGAAGGCAGTATTTGGAATCTTGTTGGCTGGGATGGCGAAGGGTTAGTATGGCCAAAAGGGGCCAAATTGCACGGCACTATGATGCAAATTATAGAAGCAATGGCACATCAAATTGGTATAAAGCAAAGAAGTGCTGATATTTTATTAGGTGAGATAGCTCAGTTAGAGGGAGTTGCACTACTAAACTCTTGGACGCCTTGTGTTCCGATTGCTGCGCTTGATGGTATACAGCTAAATCTAAACCAAGACTTTTACACATTACTACGAAGGTTACACGATAAGGCGCCAGTGACCAGTTTGGTTTAACTAATCTAACCCCTTGCGCTGTATGTAGTTATGAAGAATAAATGCTTTGAGTTTTTCGTTATCGGTTTTATTCATTGCAAAGGATACGGCGAGCTCCAATGGGCTTGTCACCTTTATCGAGTGGACGTTTGCAAACAGTGGAATAGGGTCGGCAAGATATAATTTAGCTATCCGACTGATCACATTAATTTGGATAGCACTTGCTTGATAGGGAAAAGTATTAAGCAGTCCACCTGATTGGGATATGGAGACCATATTAAACGGCATCATTTGAGGAGATAATCTAAACCTGACCGGCGTTGATGGGCAAGTACGCCAGCTACGTGGCGCACTAGAGTTAGCGGCTTCTACGATATTAGGTGCTTCTAAGTTGTTGTCTAAAATCTCCATCAATGCCGATAGGTCGCTAAGTGGAAACTCGACCTGCTCGTTGGCATTTTTGGCAACGAGACAAAACTGAGAACTATTTGAAATACTCGCAAGTAACTTTTTAATCTCACTGTGCGTTTGCTGTTTTTGATCCCTAGCTTCCGGCAATAGCGAGCCTGCAACGCGATTACCGGCTAGGGTTCGGTTAATGAATTGTAATTCTTCCTTCGTCAATTTCATGATTAAGCACATCCATTGGGTGGTTGATATTTATACAGCAAGGTTTATACCAAATTCCGCTTTCGTTGCTATTGCGGCGTTTCTTTTTTAAGTACGGCTCTGCAATCTGTTCGGCAGTAAACTCGTTGCCGTTTAGATTCTAAATAGGGCAACCTAACGTACCTAAGCGGCAATGAATTGCCCATGAAGCTGTACGAGTTATTTAAGAAAATGAAATATTTCCGTGTTCAGTGGCTATTGATATCAATTCATCGGCTGATTATTGAAAATATTTATTTGGAATAATGCTTGCAAAGGTCTAGCACCGAGATTGTTTTTAGACTTGCCCAATGCCAACGTTTTTAACTGGACATCAAGTATCACTGATTGAGCCTACTTCACTGAACTTTTCACCTGTAGAGCGAGAGAAACTAGTGATCCCAAGCGCTCATAATCAGCTTACAGCAAATGACAATCACTTTGCTGCTGGTGGGGGACGTGCTCACACCTTTAAACAAAACTTTATGAATGCCATGAGCAGTGGCTCGTCTAGCGAAACGTCGCAACATGATAAAAGTGAAGCGTTACTGCAGTTCCAATTTGCGGATCACGAAGTTCTATTCGACCTTACAAGCATTGCGTCTCAAGATGAGGCTGCTTACGAAAAGCTCCGAGCGTTGTTGGCTGATATGATGACAAGGCCTGTAAAGGTTGATATCAGCAGTAAAGATCAAGCGCAGCAATTACTGTTTAAAAATTTAGAGCTAGATTTCTTAGCGTACAAGGAGCTCTCTGAGCGGCTGGAAATGTTAGCAAAGCTTGACCATGAAACTGAAAGTCAAAAAGCATTGGCGCAGCAAGATAGAGATCGCATTCGTGCGGTAATTGCAAGTTTACATGCACGCCTAGAGAAGGGCCAAGAGGCGTTACTTGGCGGAACAACATTAAAAGCGTTGGATGTAAATCGCAAAGATTCTGAGCTTGAATTAGATAGCCTATTTACCAGTGTTGGCTTTGATTCGGATATGCCTGTAACTGGCACGACTTGATTACCGTGATCATTATTGTTTGCTGGGATTTGCACTTTTTACCAGGTATAAAATGTAGTAGCCCATACCCGAATCTAACCGTTTAAAAAGAACGGGGCTAGACTTTACCTGACATGCGCTTTGTGGAACAAAAGACGGTCGTCAACGTTACTTTTGTTCTACAAAGCGCACGTTCCACTAACTCATGTATGTCCCAAAATAAGCTAGAAAATTTTGCTCAAAGGGCTTACAACACCGTTTGCGCCTAGCTGTAAAAGATGGGTATAAATCTGAGTGGTTTTAACGTCTGAATGACCTAACTGAGCTTGTACTGTTCTAATATCTGCCCCACTTTGTAACAGGTGTGTAGCAAAAGAGTGGCGAAAAGTGTGGGGCGTTATCGGTTTTGTTATTTGTGCTTTTTTGGCTGCCTCTTTAACCGCTTTACGTACTCCTGTTTGATGAAAATGATGTCGGCGGATCTCCCCAGTTTCAGGATCTGCACTTAACTTATATGAGGGAAATAGATACTGCCAAGCAATTGATTTATTGGCGCTAGGATATTTTCTTGCTAGTGCGTTTGGCATCCAAACACCTGCATATCGTTCATTCTGGGAATCTAATTTTAAGTATTCATCAGCCTGAGCAATTTGATTTCTTAGCAAAGGTATAAGTTCTGTGGCGAGAGTAACCACCCGATGTTTATTCCCTTTTCCATTCCAGATCCGAATGCACTTGTAGTCAAAGTCAATGTCCTGAACTCGTAGTTGAACAGCTTCCATTACACGTAAGCCGCTACCATACATTAAGCCTGAAATTAAATAATATCGTTTACTTAAAAACGACATGAGACGTTTAACCTCCTCGGGGGTCATAACAATTGGCAACTTAGATTGGCGCTTGCTTCTGATAAACGTTAGATTGGGGCACAAATCCTGTTTAATTATTTGCTTATACAGAAAAGATAATGCATTTAACGCTGTCGCTTGTGTTTTAGGCGACACATTACGTTTAAGCACAAGGTAGTCGAGATATTCGACAACCTCGTTATCGCCCATTGAAGCTGGGTGACGCTTATCATGAAAATGAATATAGGAAGAAGTCCACTTAAGATATGTATCAACGGTTCTGAGCGAATAGTGCTTAGTCAGCATAAACTCTGCGATGTGGTTTAAAAATGGTGAACGAGTTCTCATTGAGCTAGCCCCAACCCATTGCTGTGTTTATATACAGTGTTGTTGTGTTTCTCCTATAGTCAAGAAAACGACTCACTGGGTCGTTTTTATCCTTTTCATAGTTTCTATGAATGATTAAAAATATATCTGTAGCAACAAGTTAGTTATTGTGATAAAGCTGGTACAATGAGAATAATGACCCATGACTTGGTAGATAAACGACCCATTGGGTCGATATTAAATTGTTATGTTTTCAGGAAGATTCAGTGGAATTGGGGCATTGGGATAAAGCAATAATTAGATCTGTTTTTACAACATTTATTCCAATCGCTGGCTATTTCCTTGTTATGGGATGGTTAGCTGAGAATAACAATACCGACTTTGTTGGTTACTTTTTCTTAATACTAATTATCTTATCTGTTTATCTTTTATTTTCAGTTGTTGGATGGTGCTTAATTGGTTTTCCCGTTCATTGGTTAGCATCAAAGTACTTTAATCAAAGCATCTGGTGTTATTTTATTGCACTCGTTTTGTTTATAGTATTTGTTACAGGTTTCGTTGGGGTATTTGGTGCTGCTTTTTATGGTTTAGCAGCTATTGTTCAAGCTGGCTTGTTTTTATTCTGGCTGCGTAAATTGAAAACATAGAAAAATCAGTGACACCCACTACTATTGCGCCTCGGTTGTCTTCAATATAGGCAACTTCAATGAACTCTTTATGAGTATCTAAGCCAATGAAAAGTATGTTATGTTTAGTCATGCTAGCCTCTGCTATTTAGTTATTTGACAAACTAATTATGGCTCTGGCTTTAAGCTAACCCACGAAAATGCGGAGGCTAGCACCGTGTGGGAGTCATTATGTCTATGTGCTCCGGTAGAAATATGGATAACCTGAAAAATTCGATTATGGCACTTGCTGCATCAGCAAAAGTCCAAGAGGCACTTTATCCAAGTTTCGCGGCTGTTGGTGATGAGTTGGTTCTTGATTTTGGTGAATGCTTAGACAACTTGAAAGTTAGCGATTTAACACTTGAACAAGTAGCATCTATTGAAGCGTTAGATGCTTTCATTATTCAGCATTCAGGTACGCAATTCTCAGCCATGTACCGTGAAAATAGTGCTCTATATGAAGATCCTAATTGGGATGAAATTAGGTCACTTGCCAAGCTAGTTGCTAAAGAAATGGGTTGGTCACTAACCGAACCAGTCAAACAAAAACATAGAATTGTAACTGGTTAGCTGAGAGCACATAACAAACGCATTAATGAATGGACGTCTTAAGCTTGGCTGACGCTCGTTCCTCGCTAATTTTAGCCAAGCTTAATCCGCCCATTATGCGGGCGTTATACAACACTCGGGAATCGGAGAAATGAGTAAAACCTTACTAATAATTGGTATAGCTCTAGTAGTTTCAGGTGCACTGATGTTTATGATGACAAAATCAGTGACACCCATCACTATTGATATTCAAGCTGGGGAAGTGAAGTAAAAAAGCATATAAACACTCCAATAATTTTGGTCAAAAATGTTTAGTTATAGGCCAATTTTTAGCGTCCAAGCGTATCTCTACACTAAAACTGAGTTATCGCGCACTACAACGCGCTGTAAATACAGCAGTAAGAAATTCTAGCGTTGAGAATGTGAATTTTGCTAAGCCAGCAAGCGCTCGCAGTTTGTTAGGTTTGTACGTCGTCGTTTTTGCAGTGTTTCACAGTAGGCGGTTATTGTTCGCTCTCTTCCAACTGCACCGTGGAATACCCGAGAAAACTGCGTAGTAAGTTTTATCCAGTTTTCCGGTTCGATATTTAATCGAGTGAGTATGGGTTGAGACTCAAAGATATAGCCTCGCTTGTCGGCGCGAATACATTGGCCTGTTAGCTCAACCAATTCAATATAGGATTTGAGCTCAAAAGGCAGGCCTTTTGGCATGTGTTTTCGTGGGCTGCCAGCGAAGCGTAATAGGCTTTTTGGTTGTTTGCCCAGCTTTGCGTGGTCAACGCGCTTTTTGATGCTGGTGTAGTCTGAGGTTTCAGGCGTTGCGGCAATGTTGGCTCTAATTGGGTTTAGGTCTACGTAAGCGAGACAAGCAGTCAATGCAGCCTCGTCTAGTAATGCTTGGGATTTGAATCGTCCTTCCCAAAACCGGCCTGTACAATTATCTTCTTTATTTGCTCGGCGGGCGATGTCTTCGTTAAGCACTCGCATAAACCAGCTAATATCTGC